>CALKWH010000243.1 GCA_938004375.1 uncultured Pseudomonadota bacterium | reverse complement strand
CCACCGAGATCTACACTCTTTCCCTACACGACGCTCTTCCGATCTTCCGGTCTTCTTGCCCTCGGCCAGGAGCGGGTTGATGGCGGTGGAGCGCAGGTACCAGCCGAAGCGGTCGGCGGCCTTCAGGCTCAGGGCGAAGGCGTCGTCGTAGGTGCCGTCGACCAGGAACACCCGGGCGCCGAAGGTGAGCAGTTGGGCGATCTTGGCCGGGGGCGCCGCTTTGGGCACGAAGATGACCGCGGTGATGCCCTCGGGGGCGCACAGGCCCGCCAGGGAGGCGGCGGCGTTGCCGGTGGAGGCGGCGGCGATGAGGCCGATGCCCAGCTCCTTGGCCCGGGCGACGGCCACGGCCGAGGCGCGGTCCTTGAAGCTGGCGGTGGGGAGCCGGCCGTCGTCCTTCACCCACAGGTTGGGGATGCCCACCTGCTTGCCCAGGCGGGTGGCGTGGACCAGCGGCGTGGGACCGATGAGCGTCTGCGGACGCGGGCCGTCCAGGCGCAGGGGAAGGAGCGGGGCGAAGCGGAACAGGTCGCGGCGCTCGCTTCCGTTGCGCCAGGTGTGGAAGATCGGCCGGATGAAGTCGTAGTCGTACTCGACATCGAGGATGCCAAGTTCGCCGCAGTGCGGGCAGGTCAGTTCATGCTCCTCGAACCCGTACCGGCGGTCGCAGAGGGTGCATTTTTTTCCGACGAGGTGTTGTGTGAGGGACATGGCTGGACTCCTGCGGGGTGCGGCCGGCGTTACGTCACATGACCGAGACGAAAGCGCCCCCGACCGCGAGCCCGGTGGCGACGATCTTGCGCAAGGTGAGCGCCTCGCGCAAGAAAAAATACGCCATGAGGATGATCATGATGACGGTGAGCTCGGAGAACACCGCGATCAGGGAGGCGGGCAGGTTGCGCAGGCCCACGGCCCAGAAGGTGATGGCGAGGTAGGTCCCCAGAAAGCCCGAAAGGGTCAGGCTGCGCCAGTTGCGCCAGTCCCCCAGCCCGTCGAGCAGCCGGGCGCGCAGCGGGTGCAAAGCGTAATAGACGAGGAGGAAGGCGCACCCGGCGATCAGACGGAACCAGGTGATGTAGAACAGGTCGTAGCGGGCCAGCAGGTCCTTGTAGAGCACGGCGCCCACCAGCGTGCAGAGCATGGAGACGGCGGCCACGGTGATGCCCAGGACGAGGCGCCGCGGTCGCTCCTTCGAGTCGCCCGTGGAGGCGATGACGATGGCGCTCACCACGCAGACCGCGCCGAAGATCAGTTGCGCGCTTACGGACTCGGAGAAGATCACCACGCCCGCGAGGATCATCAGCGGCGTATAGATGCAGCCCACGATGGCGTTGAGGCCCGCGCCCAGCAGCTTGAGCGAGGTCATGAAGAGCAGGTCGCCCACGCCGATGCCGATGACGCCGGAGATCATGAGCAGCCAGAAGTCCGTCGCGGACATGGAGGGGGCGAACGGGATGCGCAGGACCAGCAGGGTGATCGTGAAGAAGGCGATCCCCACCGCGTTCTTGCCGACGTTGACGCCGAACGCGGTCACGTGGTCCGCGCTCTTGCGGAAGAGGATGACGGCCATGGCCCAGAACAGGGAGCTGGACAGGGTGCCGAGGATGCCGATGGAGAAGTCGCTCATGGAGCTCCGGTGTCGTCGCCGGGGGGACCCGGAGGACAGCTGCCCGTTCATACAACCTGGGGCGGCGGAACACAACGTCCATTTTTCGGGTTGACACGGTGCGACAGGCGCGTCATAGATGTCCCAGCGAGGTGCGAAATGGCGATGTTCCAAGAAAAAATCGATCAACTGGCGGGCTGGATGCGGACGATGCCGGAGTACTTTCGGGGCCGGCCCTTCGCCAGGGTCGTGCTCGACGGCCACTTCACGCCGGTCGCGGGCGCCCGCCTCGCGCGCATGTTCCCGCTCCATGCCGAGCTGCGGCTGGTGTACCGGCGTCCGGGCGTGTTGCTCGTCGAGGGGATCCTCGACGTCGAGTCCAACCTCGACGGGGCCGAGGTGTCCGGCGAACTGCATCTGTCGCCCTGGTGCGCCGAGCCCTTCCTGAAGCTCGCGGTGGTCACCGCCGAGGGCGTCACCTCGGAGCTGGTCGTGGTCCGGCCGGGCAAGGACTTCTGGACCACCCGGCGCCTCGAGGGGGCCCTGTCTGGTTCGCTGCGCGGCGACCTCACCCTGCACGTCCCCGCCGAGCAGTTCATGCGCGTCCTGCGCCTGAAGTAGGGGGCAGTCCCGATTTCGATTTCGATTTCGACTTCGATTTCGATTTCGATGGGGAATCGCTGCCCCTTTCCTTTTCCTCCCGCGTGGGGTACCCTCACCTGATTTTTCCCGGCCTTGCGGCCGTCATCCCCGGAGGCGCCCCGTCGATGCGAGTCTGTCCGTCCTGTCACAGCCTGGAAGCGGCGCGGCACTGTCCGCGGTGCGGGCGGGACCTCGAGCTCGGAACCGAGCCGCTCTTCGTCTGCACGTTGGGCTGGTCACGCTCCAGGGAGTACGAGGGGATCCTGGCGCGGTTCTCCGCCGAGCCCGGCTACGTCTGCCGGGAGACCGCCGAGGAGATCCTGCACCAGGTCCCGCTCTGGGATCTGCCCGCGGTCGAGGCCCTCGTCACCCGTTTCGGGCGGGCCATGCTGTGGAAGGAGACCCGCCTCGAGACCGCGACGGGGGTCGGCTTCGATCTGCACGGCCCCGTGGGCGTCTGTTTCCTGCGCCGGATCCTGGAGGCCAGCTCCCCCTGTCTGCGGGACGAGCCATGTCCGTTCCAGGGGAGCCTGGAGGCATCGGGGCCGGGCCTGGTGGGCGCGCTCCGGCTGGCGGCCCGTTTGAGCGCGCGTCCCGAGGCGCTGGCCTGCCCTTACGGTTGGGAGTTGATCCGCCGCGCCGCTCGGGAGTTCCTGCCGGAGCCTGAGCTGGGCCCGTTCGTGGCCGCCCGGGCGCGCCGCGCTCTCGAGGAGGGCCGCATCCTGCTCGACGGGGAGGGGAGCTTCACGCCACGCCGCGCCGATCCCGCCTGCCGGTATGAGGTGAAAGTCCCCGCACACCTCCCGCCGGGCGCGACCTGGGCCGCGATGAGCGGCGAGCTCGAATTGGCGGTCGTGGACGACCAGTTGCGCGTCTACCCCGATCAGGAGCGCGTGGCCCCCTGGCTCAGTGCTGCGTTGGTGGCGCCCACCACCCGGGGTCGGCACGTGGCGGTGCCCTCGATCCAGTCCGCCGAGCAGAGCTTCCTGGTGTTCGAACCCGGCGCGACTCCGATTCAATGTGGGCCGTTTCCCCTGCCGTTCGCCGTGGACCCGCAGGTGCGCCACGTCGCCTTCATCCACGCGCCGGGCGGGGCGCCCCAGGTGGTGCTCGTGGAGCTGGTCTCCGGCGTGAGCGAGCCCTTCTGGCTGCGCAAGAGCGCGTGGCCGGCCCCCGAGAGCGTGCGCCAACTCGTCACCGACGGCGAGGCCGTCGCCATCCTGGACGAGGCCGGGACGGTGAGCCTGTTCCGGGCGGGGGAACCGCCCCTGCAAGAGCGCTTCCCCGCCTGCGCCCAGATCTGCTTCGCCGGTCCGGACGTGCTCGCCGTGCTCTGGGAGGACGGCGCGCGCCTCTCCTTGTGGCGAAGCGACGGCGGGCGAGGGGATTTCCATCTGCTGCTGCCCGCCTCCGCGCTGTATCCCACGTGCGCCGGAAACCTGGTGTGCGTGTGTCCCGGTCGCATCACCGAGCTCTCCTGCGCGGGTGAGGTTCTGGACTTCCGCTGCGGCAGCGCGCTCTGGATGTCGGCCCGCGGCTACATGGAGCGCGACGGCGCCGGCTTCACCTGGCATGCGCTGGACCAGGCGCCCGTCGAGGACGGCTTCTGGGATCGTCAACCGGCTGCAATGAAGGTGGTCGGGCTCCCGGACGGCGTCGACCCCGCCGCTTTGCCGGCCAACGGTCCGAAGGCCGGGCTGTTGATGGAGGTCGTGGCCTATTTTCTGTCCAGCCCGTTGCCCCGGGTGGAGCCGGGCGGCTGGACCCGGCTGGTCTCCCAGGCCCCCTTGCCGGTCCGCCGGGAGCTGGAGGCCCTGCTGATCCGGGCGCCCTGGCTGGCGGGCTTCGACGGTCCCCCGGAGACGTGGCCGGTGACCGAGACCGTCCTGGGCGAGTTCCACGTGTCATGAACAAGGAGGTGCATTGATGACGATCGGACACATCGATCAACTGGAAGGCGCCCCGCTGGAGGGCGATGGCCTGCGCGCGGTGGTGAAGAAGATCCTGGTCAGCCCGGCCGACGGCTGGCACGATCACGTGATGCGCGTGTTCGAGCTCGGGCCCGGCGGTCACACCCCGCGTCACGCCCACGACTGGTTCCACGTGAACTATGTGATCGGCGGGACGGGCAGCCTGTTTCTGGACGGCGCCGAGCACCCGGTTGGAGCCGGCGCCTACGCCTTCGTGCCCGCCGGTGCCGAGCATCAGTTCCGCAACACCGGCGAGGAGACCTTCCGGTTCATCTGCATCGTTCCCGAGGCCTACGACCAGGGCTGGCGGAAGTGACGGGATCCTGGGCGTGAGAGTCTCGCTCCCCACCAGGCTGTTCCTGGGCTTCGTGGTCCTGCTGCTGCTGTTCTCCGGCCTGCAGGTGTGGAGCCTTTTCGGGCTCCAGCGTCTGGGCTCGGAGTTCGCCAAGATCAACCGCTTCCACCTGAGCTTCTCCCACCAGACGTTCGCCCTGGAGACCAGCCAGTCCCAGTTGCTGCTCCTGCTGAAGAACCTGTCCACCCAGGAGACCGATCCCGAGGCGAGGCGTAGCCCGGCGCTCCTGACGCGCTGGCTCAAGGTGACCTCGGAGAAGCGCAACGAGGCCTACGAAAGGGTGCGGGTCCTCGTGGAGCAGAACGTCCACCGCTTGGATGAGGAGGAGGCGGGCTACTACCGGACCACCCTCGCGCCCATGCTGGCCCAGCTCGAGCTCGAGTGGAAGCAAGTGCAGGAGATCTGGGCCGCGGGGTTCTCCTCCGGGCTCGAGCGCCCGGACGTGAAGGCGCTGTTCCGCAAGGAGAGCCTGCTGCTGTCCCGCATTCGTCAACTGGTGGGCGCCGCGCGCACCCGGGTGCGCCAGCTCGCCGGCCGCATCGAGGACAGCGAGCGCGACCTTTTGCAGATGCAGATCACGCTCCTGGTCGTGGCCTTCGTGCTCGCGCTGGCGATCATCGCGCTCTCCTACCGGCCGCTGCGGGTGCTCGCCCGGCTCACCCAGGGTGCTCGCCGCCTGGGGCAGGGGGACTTCTCACACCGCATCGAGGTCACCGGCCAGGACGAGCTGGGCCAGCTCGCGGCCGAATTCAACTCCATGACCGAGGCCATCCTGGAGCGAGAGGGGCGCCTGATCCGCTCCGAGCAACTGGCCGCCGCCGGCAAGCTCTCGGCCCAGATCGCCCACGAGTTGAGAAACCCGCTGGCAGCGCTCTCCTTCCAGGTGGAGCTGGTCTCCGACCTTTGCCGCGAACTGCCCGAGGGCACCGCCAGAGAGGAGATGGTCGAGCTTCTGGCGCAGATCCAGAAGGAGGTGGACCGCCTCACGGGGATCTCCGAGGAGTACCTGGTGTTCGCCCGGCTCCCCAAGCCCCAGCCCCGTCCTCTGGACGTCAACGCGTTGCTCGACGACTTCCGGCAGTTTCTGGAGGGCGAGCTCGAGCTCGGGCGTGTGCGTCTGGAGCTGGTCCTGGATCCGTCCGGGCCGCGGATCGCCGGGGATGAGGGGCTCCTGCGCCAGGTGCTGCTGAACCTGGTGCGCAACGCCCGCGAGGCCATGCCCGACGGGGGCAGGCTGCTCTTGGAGTCGGTCGCCCGGGATCGGAAGGTGGTCGTCGCCGTCCAGGACGAGGGCCCCGGGATCACCGAAGAGCAGCGAAAACGCCTGTTCGAGGCGTTCTACACCACCAAGGCGCACGGGACGGGCCTGGGCCTCACCGTGAGTCTGCAGATCTTGCACCAGCACGGGGGTGTCATCGATGTGCTGGCGGCGCCCGGCGGCGGGGCCCGCTTCGAGCTGGTCCTGCCCGCGCTGACCACCGCCGCCGCGTTCACGGAGGGATGAGATGGGCCAGATCGCCGCGGTGTTCCATAATTTCTGTCCCCCAGACCTGCGGCCGCTGGCCCGGGAGCTCGAAGCTTTGACGGCCCACGAGTGCACCGTGTACGCTTTGACGGCCAACCTGGACGGGTTCGCCTGCCGGTTGCCGGCCGTGTTCGGCCACGGCGAGACCAGCGTCGTGCCGAAGATCCCCGTGTGGCATCCGGCCGGACGCCTGCGCCGCAGCTTCTGGCGGCACTTCTCGCGGGCCGGCCACGAACTGGTGCTGGCGCCCTCCGGGCAGGAGGCCCTCACCGCGCTGCCCATGGCGCAGTTCTTCCACCTGCCCCTGGTGGCGTTCCTCACCGGGGCGGATCTCACGCGGCTGCTTCGGCCCGATGGCCCCGATCCGCTGGCCCGGCGATACGCCGCGCGCCGCCAGGAGCTCTTCGCGGGCGTGACACGCTTCCTGGTGCCGTGTCCGGCGTTCTTCGAGCTGGCGCTCGAGGCCGGGTGTCCGCGGGACCGGCTGGCGCTGCACGCCACAGGGGTCGAGCTCCCACCACCGGGGTCGGCATCGCCGGGATCGCGGCCGGAGAACGGGCGCCCGGTAGTGCTGCTGACGGCGCCCCCCGCCCCCGTGGGTGGGGTCGAGGTGGCCCTTTGCGCGTTTGAGTTGGTCCGCGAGAGCGGGGTGCCGGCGCAGTTGTGGATTTTGGCGGACGAGGCTACCGGAGCGGAGCTGCGGCCCCGGCTCGACGCCAGCCCCGTGCGCGGCGACCTGTTCCTGGTCCGGGCGGACGACCAGGCCGATGCGTGGGAGCGCGCCGATCTGGTGCTGTGGCCGCCGGTGGTCTCGCCGGGGTTCTTCTTCGACGCGCCCGGCCACGCGCTCCTCGAGGGCGCCGCCCGCGGAAAGCCGGTGGTGGCCACCTGTCACGCCGGCGCCGCCGATCGGGTGGCCGACGGGGTCACCGGGCTCCTCGTCCCCGAGCGGGACGCCGTGGCCATGGCCGACGCGCTGGCCCAACTGCTCAAGGATGGTCCGCTGCGCGCGCAGATGGGCCGCGCGGCCCGGGCCAAGATGGAGCTCGAGTTCGCGCTCCCGGTCACCGCCGCCCGTCTGGATCGGATCTTGTCGCTGGCGTGATCAATATCCCTTGCCGGTGGCGGCCTGGCCGCTGACGATGGCGACGGACGCGGATGCGCCCAGGCGGGTGGCGCCGGCGGCGACCATGTCGGCCGCGGTCTTGGTGTCGCGGATGCCGCCGGAGGCCTTGACGCCCATGTCGGGGCCGACC
>CALKWH010000242.1 GCA_938004375.1 uncultured Pseudomonadota bacterium | reverse complement strand
GATCGTATTCGGTGACTGGAGTTCAGACGTGTGCTCTTCCGATCTACCTGCAGCCCGGACCTGACCCCATGGGGCCGCAGCCCGAGCCGCCCATGCAGCCCGAGCCGCCCATGCAGCCCGAGCCCGCCATGCAGCCAGAGGCCACCCCCGTCGTCTCCTGTGACTTCGTGTTCGAGAGCGCGACCTCCATCCGTCAGGTATGCCAGGGGCGGACGGTCGACGCCACGCTGGCCGCCGAGAACCCCGCCCGCGGCCAGTTCGTGCTCACTCTCTTCATCCCGGGCACCTCGCTGCAGACACTTCGACTCGACACCCCCGCAGGCCTTCAGATCCCCAAGGTCCTCAAACGGGTGACCCCCCGCGAGGAGGCCGACCAGCTCGAGATCCACTTCGTTCACAACCCGCGCCGACCCGGCGGCTTCTCATGCTCCCTGGCCAGCCCGGCGATGACGCTGCGCATCACGTTCCCCCTGTCCCTGCTCGAGACGCCGGCCGGCGGGCGCCCCCGGCCCGGCCAGGACCGCCCGGTCATGCTGCCGGATCCGCCCATGACCGGGGAATTCATCCCCGAGCTGCCGCCGCTGCCGCCGGATCCCATGCCGGCCGTGATGCAGCCCGCCATGGACCCCCCGTTGACCATGGGGATGACGGGCACGGACCTGCCACCAGATCCCGAGTGAACCTTCACCGCCACGCCTGAGGTCACCCACATGCCCGCTTCCCCCCGTATCCTGCACATCGCGACCGGCGGCACCATCGCCATGGCCAAGGGCCCCGACGGCGCCATGGCTCCCTTCCAGAGCGCATCCGAGCTGGTCGCCGCGGTGCCCGAGGTCCAGGAGATCGCCGACGTCCACATGGAGACGCTGCCCGAGATCGACTCCTCGAACATCTACCCCGAGTACTGGCTTCAGATCGCCCGCGTGGTCGCCAGCCGCTATCACGAGTTCGACGGCTTCGTCATCACCCACGGCACCGACACCATGGCCTACACGGCCTCGGCCCTGGCGTTCATGCTCCAGGAGCTGGACAAGCCCGTGGTCCTCACCGGCTCCCAGATCGCCCTGGGGGTGATCGGCTCCGACGGCCGTCGCAACCTGGTCAACGCCTTCCGGGTGGCCACGTCGGACTGCGCCGAGGTCGTGATCGTGTTCGGCAGCAGCGTCATCCGCGGCGTGCGCGCCCGCAAGATCTCCGCCTTCGCCATGGAGGCCTTCGAGTCCATCAACGAGAACGCCATCGGCGAGATCGGCATCTCCATCCGCATCAGTCGACGCGCCCTGCGCCGATCGGGGCGGCGCCTGCTGTTCACCCCCACCCTCGATCCCGCCGTGGCGCTGGTGTCGGCATACCCCGGACTCTCCCCCGCGCTGCTCGAACACATCGTGTCCACCCACCACGGCGTGATCGTCCTGGGCTTCGGCACCGGGAACATCCCCACCGAGGGCGAGCGCGGCCTGCGCGACGTCGTGCGCGCGGCGACCGCCGCCGGCGTCCCTGTAGTCGTGGGCACCCAGTGCGTGCTGGGCTCCACGAACATGGGGCTCTACCGTGTTGGCAAGGACGTCCTCGAAGCCGGCGCCATCCCGTCGGTGGACATGACCCCCGAGGCCACGCTGGCCAAGTTGATGTGGGTGCTGGGCCAGACCCGCGAGCTCGAGCGCGTCTCTTCGATGATGCTCAAATCCTATGTCGGCGAGATCGCCCCGTGCTACGAGATCATGGACCGGTGAGCCGTTCATGAGCACCCCGTATGCGCCCCTAGAGGCCAGGCTCCGCCACGACTTCGCCGATGTGCGGCTGTTGGAGCAGGCCCTGACGCACAAGTCCTGGTGCGGCGACCCCGGGCACGAGGCCGCCGTCCACAACGAGAAGCTCGAGTTCCTCGGCGACGCGGTGGTGGATCTGGCCATCGCCACGCTCCTGATGCGCTACCACCCCGAGGCCCCCGAAGGGGTTCTCACGCGACGCCGCGCGTCCCTGGTGAACCAGGGCACGCTGGCCGTCAAGGCGCTGGGCCTGGGACTCGACGGGCTTTTACGCCTGGGCCGCAGCGAGGAGTGTTCCGAGGGCCGCGCCAAACCGTCGTTGTTGTCCGACGCCTTTGAGGCCGTCCTGGGAGCGCTGTACCTGGACGCGGGCTGGACCTTCGCCCTGGAGTTCGTCGAGGAGCTCTTCTTCGAGGATCTGTGCCCGGGCACGGAGGGTGACGAGGCCTGCTCCCCCGAAGCTTTGGGCGACTTCAAGAGCGCGCTGCAGGAGCTCACCCAGTCGGCCTGGCGCCGGCTTCCGATTTACACGCTCCTGCGCCAGCGCGGCCCCGAGCACCTGCAGGTGTTCGCCTACGAGGTCCGCGTGGGGGATCTGTGCGCCGTGGGAGAGGGCAACTCCAAGAAACGCGCCCAGCAGGAGGCCGCCCGGATCGCCCTGGAGCTGCTGCGCGGGCTCCAGGGACAGGATCCGTGGACCACCCGCCCCGGCCCGTCGGCCGCCGACCCCAAGGAGGCCGACCCGCCGACCCCCGACCCACCGGCCCCCGGAGACGGAGCCCCCCCATGATCTGCGCCCGCTGCAAAACCCCGGTCGAGGATCCCGTGGCCCCCTGTCCCCAATGCGGCGCACCCCCCGAGGACCATGCGCCCGAAGACGTCGTCATCCCCGAGGTGTCCCAGACCGGAGGCGGACCTCTGGCGAGGTCGCCGCTGGCCTCCTGGGTCGAGCTGGTCGACAACACCAACATCGGCTGGGGCCGGAGAGGCTACGAGAAACTGATCGGTACCATGGTCGGTGAATACGAGGTCACCGGCTGGATCGGCGAAGGCGGCATGGGCGCGGTCCTCTCCGGCGTGCAGCCCCTGATCGGCAAGAAGGTCGCCATCAAAATCCTCAAGACGCCCTTCCTCTCCAACCCCGAGAGCATGCGTCGCTTCGTGGACGAGGCCCGGGCGGTCAACGAGATCGGACACCCCAACATCGTCGACATCTTCTCCTTCGGCCAGTTCGAGGACGGCACCCTGTTCTTCGTGATGGAGCACCTCGAGGGGGAGACCTTCACCGAGGTCCTCGGCCGCGGCGCCCTGTCCTACGAGACCGCGCGCTGGGTGCTCGCCGACGTGCTCGACGCCCTCGAGGCCGCCCACACCAAGGGCATCGTCCACCGGGACCTGAAGCCCGACAACATCTTCCTGATCCGCAAGAACCCGGGCAAGCAATACGTCAAGCTCCTGGACTTCGGCGTCGCCAAGTTCACCGAGGATGGCCTTCACTCGGTGAGCACCACCACCGGCCTGCCCCTGGGGACACCGATTTACATGAGCCCCGAGCAGTGCAACGGGGCCCGCGTGGACGCGCGCTCGGATCTCTACAGTTTGGGCGTCCTGATGTATCAGATGTTCACCGGCCGCCTGCCCTTCGATGGCACGTTCATGCAGGTGCTCACCGCCCATTTCCTCGAAGAGCCCCCGCCCCCTTCCAGGTTCGCTGCGATCCCCCGGGACCTGGAGACGCTCATCCTGCAGTGCCTGCAGAAGGACCCGGCCCGGCGCCCGCAGTCCGCCGCCGCTCTGAAGGTGGCCCTGCTCCCGCTGCTCGATGAACTAGGGCGATCCCAGACGGCGCCCACCCCCCTGCCAGGCGCCGAGCGGCACCGCACCACCGAACGCACCCTGGCCGAGGTCCGCCAAATCCTGACGCCCCGCCCCGCATTCCGGGTCGGGACCCTGCTCTGGACGATGGGCGCCCTGATCCTGCTGCTCACAGGCACCCTGGCATGGGTGCTCCTGCGCGCGCAGCCGAGCTCCGCGGGGGTGTGGGGGACCTTCCCCTCGTACCTCGCGCCGGTCCCGACGGCGACGCCTGCGACGGCACCCCCCGGTGCCCGGACGACCGACGCGCCCAGACCCGACCAGGTGCTGCTTCAGTTGCAGATCGAGCCCGCCGGCGTGACGGAACGCCGGATCACGGTGGACGGCGAAGCGCAGAACGAAACCTTTTTCCGCGTGGACCGCAGCGAGAGCCGCCTGGTGACCATCCGCGTCGAGGCCGCCGGCCACCTGCCATGGGAGCGCCGCCTGCTGCCCGCGTTCAGCCAGAACATCCCGGTCCTGCTCAAGGCGAAGACCGCGGTCCCTGGAAACGGTCGACCGCAGCCCATGACCCCGAGCCTGGACCTCCCGGACGTCCTGTAGCGAGTCACCATGTCGAGAAGCCTTCTCCCGCTGTCATTTTTCCTGCTGTGCACGTTCGCCCTCCCCGCGCGCGGCCACGGACCTGACGCAGAACCCGCGCCCACAGATCCCGCCCTGGAGGCGGCCCTGACCGCCCAGCATGGACCCGGTTTCCTCCCCGCGCTGCGGGCGATGGGGATCTCGGCCAAGGATTACGCCTACGCCGCCCGGCTCACCTCGGCGGGCATCCTGAAGCTCAAGGAGAACGACTTCCAGGACGCTCGTTACCTGCTCGAGAAGGCCTATTCCATCGTGCCGAGCCCCAACGTGCTCCACTGGATCGGGCTGACCCACCTGGGCCTCGACGACGCCGTGCGGGCGCGCGCCGCCTTCCTGCGCTTCCTCGCCGAGGCGCAGGGCTGGACGCTCACCCCGATCAAGGCGGACCTGCTGGCGGCCACCCGCGCCCAGATCGCCCGCCTGGAGCGCTCTCTCGTCCGGCTCCAGGTCGCGGTGTCGCAGCCCGGCGCCAAGATCTACATCGACGGCGAGTTCCTCGGGACTAGCCCGCTCGCCGATCCGATGCACCTCGCGCCGGGTCCCCACCAACTCATCGTCATCAAGGCCGGGTTCGCCCGCCACGCCGCCCGCCTGGTCCTGGACGCGCCCGGCCAGGTCACCGAGGTGCGGGTCACCCTGCTCACAGAGGCCGATCACATCCGCAAGACCACCATCTATCGCGAGACCGAGGCGCGCCGGCTGGCCTCCGAGCGGCACCTGGCCGAAACCCGCCTGCGCGTGCGTCAGGAGGCCGAACGCCGCCGTGCGGGTTACGCCCGCTATGGCCGCGTCGCGCTGATCGCCGGCGCTGTATTCGCCGCCGTCACGGTCACCGCCGGACTTTTCACCCTGCACTATGACGACCGGGTCGAGAACGCCCCTGTCGACACCCCCTGGAAACAACTGGCCTCGGACCAGGAGAAGGCCGACTTCTTCCGCACCACCACCATCGCCGCCCTGGGCATGACCGTCCTGAGCCTGGGCGTGTCCACCTGGCTGACGCAACTGTCCATCCCCCCGACGGACCGACCCCGCCAGGCCGGCCTCGGACCGACCGTGACGCCCCTGGTGTCGGACACCGCCCTGGGATTGTCCTTCGGCTGGACGTTCTGAACTGTCAGTACAACTCCACCACCTCGAAATTGGCGAGGTTCTTCGTAGCCAACGAGGTGCGGACGCGTTCGGCCTCGGCCGTGGTGCCCACGCGGGCGGCGATGACGAGGTGACTGCAGCACCACTGCGTCCGAATCCGGCGCGAGTCGATCACCTGGGCGTCAGTGAAGCCCTCCCGGTGCAGTTTGGAGGCCAGCTCCCGGGCCAGTGTCAGGGAGGTGGGAGCCCACACGCGATCGACTCGGGCGGCCACGGCGAAACGCGGACCGTCCGAGACGGTCGGGCCGTCGGGCTGCGGGGAGCCGGCGGGAAGCACCAGACCCAGGTCGGGCGCCAGTTCGGTGGCTTCCACGGGCGGTCCGGTCAACGGGCGATCCCGCAGCACGCGCACCTCGTAGGACACCCGCGCCGAGGCGGGATCGTCGGGATCCTGCCGCTCGATCTTCGTCTTGCCGGTGAAGTACCCCTCCACGAGCCGCGGAGCACACCACGTCTGCATACAGGTTTCGTCCTCCCGGGAGCAGGCGCGGCAGGCCTTCACGAACCCGGGTTCGCCCGCTGCGTGCGCGAACAGGGCAAACGGCGTGAAACAGCCGAAGAGCGTGTAGTCCGAAGGGACCATGGAACCCCACCCCACGCACTGCGTGAACACCAAGTGCACGACCCCCGCGGAGCCCCTCCCGGCGATCTTCACGTGCTCCTCCACCCATGCCTTCAAGGCCTCGCCGCGGCGCGGCGCCAGGTTATCTTCGTCATCGGCCAGGTTCCCCTGGGCCACGAAGGGCGCGAGGTGGAGCACCTGGGCGGACACCAGTTGGGGGTCCGCGGCGCCCAGGAAGGACCAGTCCACGCCCGGCTCGGACCCGGTGACCGGGCCCGGGACGGCGACGGGCTCCGGGCGCGGCAGTTTCGGCTCCGCGATGCCCTTTCCGTTGCGTCCGCAGGCAGCAGCGACCAGCACCAGCGCGAGTCCCAATACCAATGTCATCCGTCTCATGCGTCCTCCACCGGAAACGGGTTGTCCGCCGCGGCGTTTGTGATAAGTTCGGCGGCATGCCTGCGACCGGCCGCCTCCCCCTCCTGCTCCTGCTTTTTCAACTCGGCTGCGCCGGTTGTCAAGAGAAATCCCCACCCCCGGCCGCGCCCGCCCCCGCAAAACCGGACACACAGACACCCCGCCCCGGCGAAGGTCCGGACGTATCGAAGTCCGGGGACGCCTGGGTCGTACAGGGGGACTTCCGGCTCCTCGACGGAGCGCTTCGCACCGGCGGCGGCTTCGTGGACACGATCCCGGCCGGGGAGCGCCTGCTGGTCACGCTGCACCTGGCCGGCCTGGTCGCCGGCACCGACCTGGAGGCGGGCTTCGAGGTCGCCGACGGGCGCGGCACCTGGCTGCCCCGGGTCTCCCAAATCCTCCCCGCCGCCTCGGTGCGCGGGACCACGGGCATGCTCCAGGCCGTGCTCCAGACGGGCACCCACTGGCCCGCGGGCGCCTACACCCTGCAGGTCACCCTCTCCGCCGGCGAGCGCAAAGGCGAGTTGTTCGTGCCCTTCAACGTCCTCGCGGACCCGCCTCCGCCGGGAGACCAGCCCTGGGTGAGCCTCCCGGAGCGGGTGCGGGCGGGCGCCCCCCTGACCGTGCGAGTGGTGGTCCCCTGGACGCCCGGGACCGGCGGCGCCTTCACCGTCCGCGTCGACGACGGCCAAGCCACGCCCATGCGGCTCTCCCCCTCGACCCCCGCCGGAGGGCGACACGAGGGCGCGTGGGTGATGACGGCGCCGACCGCGCCCGGGAAGCACGCGCTCTACTTCACGCGACGGACCGGGGACGGGCCCGGCGCCACGTTCGGCGTCCCCTTCGAGGTGCTCCCCGACGAGCCGGGGCCCCACGCCCTGCGCTTCACCACCCACGACGGCGGCCTCCGCCACACCTGGCGCCGCCGGCAGGAGGGCTTCCTGCAGATCGAGGATCCCCATTGGCCCGCCGACGCCCCCGGGACGCTCGACGTGGTCATCATGGGATCCCGGGACGAGGTGCTGTACCTGCGGCGGCTGCCGCTGCCCGCAAAGCCGGGGGGGGCCGTATCCCTGCCCTTCTCGGTGCCCGAGTTCAGCCCGGCCGGCCGCCTGCGCTTCCGCCTGCGCTGGTCTTCGGGGGGCCGACACCTGGAGCTGGAGCACGGCCTGATGGTCGAAGGCTCCGACCTGGTCCAGGCGCCGCACTTCACGATCTCGGGGCTCGAGCTGGGCACCCACGCCGCCCTGGTGCGCGCCGGCCGCGAGCGCCTGCCCGCGGGCCGGGAGTGGCACTTCTCGTTCGTCGCATCGGGGTACAAGACCGGCAAGAAGATCGAACAGGCTGGCGTCACCATGGTCCCGGTGCCCGTGCTCGGGCTGACCTGCGCGGCCTCGCTCTCGGCCCCCGGCGGCCCCGTGGTCGCCGAGAACCGGACGCTGGTGAAGCTGGACGCCCCCATGCTGTACGTGCCGCCGCGCCACCGGGTCACCGCCTCCTGGAGCGTACCGCAGTTGCCCCCCGGGCGTTACCTGCTGCGCATGGAGTGCGACGACACCCATTCCACGGGTTCCGCCCAACTGCAGCGCCCGATCGTGCTCGAATGAGGTCCCGACCATGACGCAGCCCACCTGCTCCCCGATGATCTGGCTCGCCGGCACCCGCCTGCCCTTCGCCACCGCCTCCCTCACCGCGGCGTTCGTGGGGGTCGCCGCGGCCTTCGAGCGCCCCGACTTCTCCTGGACCGCAGCGGTGCTCGCCCTGACCGGCGCGCTGTTCCTGCACCTGTCGGCCAACACCTTCAACGATTGGGTCGACTGGAACGCCACCGATCGAGTCAACCTCCACGCCAGCCCCTTCAACGGCGGCAGCCGCGCGCGCCTCGAAGGGCGGATCGACCGCCGCGCGTTCCTGCTCATGGGCGTGGGCTTCCTGGGCGCGGCCCTGGGCTGCGGGGTCGCGCTGGTGGCCATGGGGCGCGCCGAGATCCTGTGGCTGGGCCTCGCCGGCGGCTTCCTGGGCGCGGCCTACTCGCTGCCGCCCTTCTCCCTGCAGGCCCGCGGCCTCGGCGAGCTGGCGATCTGGCTCGCCTTCGGTCCGCTCCTGACCCTGGGAGCGGCGCTGGCCGCAAGCGGTGAGGCCTCCTGGCCCTTCTTCCTGGCGGGCCTGCCCGCCGGGCTCCTGACCACGGCCATCCTCTTCATCAACCAGTTCCCCGACCACGACGCCGACGACGCCGTGGGCAAGCACCACTGGGTCGTGCGCCTGGGCACCGCCCGGGCCCGCGGGCCCTACGTCGCCATGACCGGGCTCGCCGCCATGATCACCGTCGCACTGGTCCTTTTCGGCGTGTTGCCGCGGTGGTCGCACCTGAGCCTGGCGGGCTATCTCCCGCTGATCCCGGCAGCACGCACCCTGTGGCGCCACCACGACGAGCCGGGCGCGCTGGTGCCCGCCCAACAGGGGACCATCGCCGCCCAGGCGCTCTCACAAGCCATCCTGGCGGCCACCCTGTTCCTCGGGTGACGGCCGGTCGGATTCACGGACCACTTTTTGACAGACCCGTCCAGAGCGCCTACGCTGCCGTCGATGTCTCGGCCCTGGCTCCTCGGCGCGTTCTTCCTGGCAGCGCTCTGCGCCTGTTCGCGCCCCCCCCGGTGGGAGCGCTTCTCCCAGGCGACCACGCAAGGCTTCTCGCCCCAGGAGCTGGCCCTGGAAGCCTACCTCGGGGCCGAGGCCCACTCCGCGTGCAAGATCCTCTGGCCGATCCACGGTTCGATGGAGCCCGATCCCAACACCTCGTTGATCCATTTCCGGAACGTGGAGTCTGCCCGGCTCGTCGAGAACGGGCGCCTGCTGCGGACTTGGAAGGTGCCCCTCTCGGTCGAGGAGCACACGGGCGACGCCGTGGACTACACGACGCCTCGCGTGCTCGAGTGTCTCGGCTATGACGCCCTGGACCGCCTCGTCGCCTACGATCGCGTGGACTTCACGCCGTGGCCGCCCCTGGCCGAGGATCCCGGCCAGCTCGTGGGCAGCCTGTGGATCACATACTATTACCTGTCCGTCGAAATGGACTGGGAGGGACCCCGGGAGATCCCGATCTACGACAAGGCCTGCCGCCTGATGGGCCACGTGCCGTACAAATTCGCCACCGACGTGTGCGTGGAGGGCAGCGGCCGGCTGTTCGAGGGCACGGTGATCAACTACGCCGGGCGCTGCGACTGCTCGATCCCCTGCCCCCTGGGCGGCCGCATCTGCTACCTCGAAGTGACCGATCCCGAAGCCTCCTGGGGGCTGGGCTCCCGCAGGAACCCCCTGGTGCCGCTGCGCTCGGTGGCCGTGGACAACCACGTCATCCCCCACGGCGCGACGCTGTACATGCCCGAGTGGGACGGCGTCACCATCCCGCTGGTGGACGGCATCGGCGGCTTCGTCCACGACGGCTGCTTCCGCGCCGATGACGTGGGGGGCGCGATCAAAGGCGACCACTTCGACTTCTTCTCGGGCACGCGGGCCATGTGGCTGCTCCTCGAGCGCCGGTTCCGCACCCGTACCCGCTTCACCGTTTACATGGATGCAGGCCGTTGCCGGTATCTCGAGGCACCCGGCGGTTGAATCACGGCCGGGACTATGTCACACTGTCGACGGCTTCCCGCCGCAGGGGGTTTCCCATGCTGACCCGACTCGCCGTGCTCTCGATCTTTTCCCTGTCCGTCCTCGGTGTGGCCTGCAACGCTTCGATGCCGCCGCGCCACCGCCAGTACATCCTGGAGAAGGCGCCCGCGGACCTGGAGTGCGAGCGGTCCAAAATCAAGCTCCGCAGCCTGGGCAAGGATGAGTACGAGGCGCAAGGCTGCGGCGCCCGGGCCGCTTACCGCGTCGTGTGCAACGAGCGCAACGAGTGCGAGGCCCAGACCACCCGCGTCCCGGTGCCCGTGAAGTCCGACCAATAGGGACGCCCGCAAAAGGGCGGCCCGTTGGAGGTGACGAAGTCACCGGAACGACCCAGGGACACCCGCCACAGGAGTCTTGCCCATGTTCGACCCGCGTAACCTCTGCACGTCCGCTCCCTTCTACCGTCCGTGGCTGCACGCGGCCGCCGGGCTCCTGATGCGCGCGCCCGTCCCCGCCGGCCTGGCCATCCGGCTCCCGATCCTCCCACGCTTGGAGAAGGCCGAGGCGCTGCCGGTCTCCAACGCCCACTTCGTCCTCCTAGAAAACGACGATCCCCAGACGCTCGTCGCCTTCATGACGGCCTGGGAACAGGGTCCGCCGCACCGCAGCCTGGCCTTCTGGATCCCACGCCGGTTCACCGAGAAACCCGCAGAGCTCACTGCCGCGCGGCTGCTCAACGGCCTGCGCGTGCCCGACGATCCCGAGCTCGTCGCGGGCTGGCTCACCGACCACCTGCACCGCCCGGCCACCTGGGCCGAGCTGCGCGCCGTGTTGGACTTTTTCCAGGGGGCCTCCGTCGACGAGAACGTCCTTGGATCCGCCGACGTCGCCCGCTTCCTATCGGACCACGGAGGCCGCGAGGCGGCGCGGGCTCACTTCTTCCGCCTGCAGCATCAGTGCCTGCAGGCGCTCCTGGGCCACCACCGCGACGCCCTGGCCGAGAAGAACCTGGTCGTGGTCGTCTTCGATCGCCGCGAGTCCCTGCTCGCGGACCGCACCGGACGCCGGCAATGGATCCAGGTAGCCCAGGCCATGGGCTCTGGGGTGGTGCCCGTCACCCCCCGGACCGAGAGCGATCCGCCCCGACGCATCTTCACCGTCCATCCCGCCCTGGGACAACCCCGCGAGGCCGACGGCCCCGCGTGGATTCGGGACGCCGATGAAGCCTGGCGCCGCGTTCATCCCCGCCCCTGACCTCCCACGAAGGAGTCACCCATGAGTCTCACCCTCCCGAGGTCCCTGGTCCTGATCGCCACGCCGGTAGGCTGCAGCCAGCCCGTCCCCACCCGCCAGAATCCCTCACCCGCTCCGACGGCCCCGGGTTCGGCCCCGGGGGCACCCGCCGCCCCCCTCGTGG
>CALKWH010000241.1 GCA_938004375.1 uncultured Pseudomonadota bacterium | reverse complement strand
GATCGTATTCGGTGACTGGAGTTCAGACGTGTGCTCTTCCGATCTACTGCAACGGCAACTTCGCCTTCGTCGGCCTGCGCAACTTCTGGGAGATCCTCTCCGGGGGCGGCGCGGCCATCACCCACCCGCTGAACTTCTGGTTCACCCTGGGCGTGACGCTCATGTGGACGCTGTTCAACGTCGTGCTCCACGTCGGCATCGGCCTGGGGCTGGCGTTGCTGCTCAAGGATCCGCTCCTGCGCATGAAGGGCGTCTACCGCGTGCTGCTGATCATTCCGTGGGCGATGCCCAATTACATTACCGCGCTCATGTGGAAGGGCATGTTCCAGCAGCAGTACGGCGCCATCAACGTGCTGCTCGACTCCCTGGGCATCGGCTCGATCTCCTGGTTCTCCACGTTCTGGCCCGCGTTCATGGCCAACGTCATCACCAACACCTGGCTGGGCTTCCCCTTCATGATGGTGGTCAGCCTGGGCGCGCTCCAGAGCATCCCCACCTCGCTCTACGAGGCGGCCGAGGTCGACGGCGCCTCGAAGTGGCAGCAGTTCCGGCTCATCACGCTGCCGCTCTTGCGCCCGGCGCTGTTCCCGGCCATCGTGCTGGGCTCCATCTGGACGTTCAACATGTTCAACATCATCTACCTCGTGTCCGGCGGCGAGCCCGGCGGCTCGACGGACATCCTGATCACCGAGGCGTACCAGTGGGCGTTCAAGCGCGGCGAGCGCTACGGCCTGGCCGCCGCCTACGCCGCGCTGATCTTCGTGGTGCTGCTCGTGTACTCGAAGATGGCCAACCGCCTCACGCGGGCGGGGGAGGACCTGGGATGAAGCACTCCGGCCGCACCCGCATCGTGCTCACGCATCTGTTTCTGATATTCTTTACGATTCTCACGCTGTATCCGGTGATGCTCGTGGTGAAGAAGTCGCTCACGCCGGGGGACCACTTCGAGCGCAGCTTGAACCCCGTGCCCACGCAGGTGACCCTCGCCCACTACAAGGCGGTCGTGGGCAGTCGGGACAGCGCCGGGCGCAGCCTCTTCGGGCGCCAGTTGCTCAACTCCGTGGTGGTGGCGCTGATCACGACCTTCGTGGGCATGTTCCTCGCGGCCACGGCGGCCTACGCGTTCTCGCGGTTCCGTTTCCCGGGGCGGGCGCTGGGGCTGTCCATGTTCCTCGTGGTGCAGATGTTCCCGGCGACGCTGATCATGATCCCGCTCTACGTGCTGCTGGACAAGCTGGGGTTGCTCAACTCCATCGCCGGCCTGGTGCTGGTGTACTCGACCACCGCCATCCCGTTCTGCGTGTGGATGCTCAAGGGCTACTTCGACACCATCCCGAAGGAGCTGGAGGAGGCGGCCTGGATCGACGGCGCCACCCGCTTCGGCATGTTCTGGCGCGTGGTGCTGCCGCTCTCGCGTCCGGCGCTGGCGGTGACCGCGCTCTTCTCGTTCATGACCGCCTGGAACGAGTACATCCTGGCCGAGACCTTCCTCAACGAGGAGACCGCCTACACCCTGCCGGTGATGCTCCAGCACTACGTCGGTTCCCACTCCACCTCGTGGGGCAGCTTCGCGGCCGGCTCGGTGCTGGTCTCCATCCCGGTGATGGCGCTGTTCTACGTGCTCCAGCAGCACCTGGTGGGCGGCCTCACCGCCGGCGGCGTCAAGGGCTGATCCCCTCCCCGGGGAGTGCGGCCACCCGGGGCCGCATGCTTCTTTCCTCATATGGACTGCGGGAGCTTGCTCCCGCTTCTTCTTCTTCTTCTTCTTCTTCTTCTTCCGGCTTTTTTACTCACCGGTCGTGGCCAAAACGCCACGACCGGTCATTTTCCACAATCGATGCCAATGGCCGCTTCGGGAGCTCACAACCCCATCATGGACCAGAACGCGCGGTTGTGGCGGGTCACCGCGTGCCACCAGGCGCCGGCGCCGCCGCGGGCGTGGAGCACGAAGAGCAAAAAGAGCCCCCAGGTGGCGAAGTTGGCCGCCGGGACGAAGAACCAGGCGAACGGGTGGCTGACGTTCTGCAGGTCCGGCTGGCCCGGGTGGAACTCCTGGATCATGTGCAGGATCGTCGAGGCGAAGACCACCCCCAGCGCGGCGAGCCCGACCGGGTGGCCCGCTTTCCCCAGGGCCAGGAGCGTCCCGAGGGTCGCGAGCAGCCAGATCGGGAAGAAGTACGGCGAGATGCAGATCAGCCAGTTCCCCGGGCCGGTGTACTGCACCACGCCCGTGCCGGCCCGCACGCGGAACTTCGTCACCCGGTGGCCGGTGAGCCAGGCGAAGATCGCGTGGGTGAGCTCGTGCTCGAACGTCCATAGATACTGCAACAGTTTGCTCCTGCGGAGCCAGCGCCGGTAGAGCAGCACGAAGACGCCGGCGGCCACCCACAGGGGCCAGGTCCGACGGCTGGCCTGCCCCAGGCGCACCCAGGCCACCGCGAAGGTCGCCGCCAGGCCCGGCAAAAACCACAGAAAGCCCAGCGCCAGCGGCCACTTGAGAAGGTTAATGGCGGTATTGACGATCTCGCGCATGTCCCGTCCGGCCTACTTCAGGTCGAGCCGCGGGAAGTCCTTCTCCCCGGCCAGCAGGTGGTAGGCGAACATCGACGAGAGGACGCGCTTGATGTAGTTGCGGGTCTCGAAGACCTCGAGGCGCTCCACCCACAGGTCGATGGGGAGCGCGGCGTGCTGGGCGCGCCAGCGGGCGATGGCGGTCTCGCCGGCGTTGTAGGCGCCGGTGACCAGGATGGGATTCCCGTTGAAGTGCGCCGAGAGCTGGCTCAGGTAGGCCGCGGCCAGCAGCAGGTTGGTCTTCGGGACCAGCAGATCGGCGTCGGTGGCGATGGTCACCTGCGCGCGGGCGGCGAGCCCCCGGGCGGTGGCGGGCATGAGCTGGGCGAGCCCCAGGGCGCCGGCCGTGGAGCGGATCGTCGCGTTGAACAGGCTCTCCTCGCGGGTGAGGCCGGTGAGGTGGTGGACGTTGAAGCCGAACTTCGCCGCCGCCGCGGTCGTGTCGGCCTCGAACGGACGGGGGTAGGCGACCTCCCACAGGCGGCGCAGGTTGCCGGCGGGCCAGCCCTGCGCGTGGTCGTACAGCACGCGCCCCTGCAGGCGCATGGCGGTCACCGGCTGCCCCACGAGCAGATAGGCGAAGGTCAGACCCCGCCAGAACGGGCGGTCGGCGTCGGGGATCGCTCCCGCGGGCAGGGCGCGCCCGAGCAGGTTCAACTCGCGCTCCACCTCGTCGCCCATCCCGAGGCGGGCGAACTGTACCAGAGATCGGAAGAGCACACGTCTGAACTCCAGTCACCGAATACGAACTCG
>CALKWH010000240.1 GCA_938004375.1 uncultured Pseudomonadota bacterium | reverse complement strand
CGCTGCAGACCGAGCTGGTTGGACGCTTCGTCGTCGTCGGGGCAGGCGTAGTCCTCGCCCGCTTCGATGCCCGAGGCAATGCGGCACTCGGGGATGCCGCCGGTGGAGAGCACCAGGTGCACCGGCTCGCTCTGGCAGTCCGGGACGCGGGCCTGCAGGTCGATGGAGCCGGCGCCGCTGGGGATGGTGTACCCGGTGAAGGTGGCCACGCGGGCGGCCAGGGCGGCCTTGACGTTGGCCACGCCACCGAACAGGGTGACCTCGGTGCCGTTCGCTGGCACGCAGTCGAAGCCGGTCTCGGCCACCCGCGCGGTCACGTCGATTTGGAAGCCCGGCTCATCGAGGTCCTGGTCGTCGAGCGCCTGGATCAGGTGGCCCACCGAGTCCACCGAACGACCGTTGATGGTCTCGATGGTGATGCCACAGTCGCAGGTCGAGGTGTTGTTGACGTTATTCGTGTTGTTGTTGTTCTTGGGATCGTCGTCGCAGGCCGCCATGGGCAGCGCGAGGACCGATAAAATACTCATGAATATCAATGACTTACGCATGAAAACCTCCAGAGGCCGGGGTTGGATCGAAGTTGGCACCAAGGTCGCCGCGGTATCTTAGCACGCTACCGCTGCGAATCAATATGAAATTTGGCCCGCAGCCGCGCGATGCGGCAGCTCTCGGCCGGGATCCCGGTCAGACTGCCGGTCTCGGCGAGCGCGTCGGCCGGACATCGCATGCAATAATTTGCCACTTCACATATCTTGCAGGTACTAGGATAGAAATTTTCATCCAAGAATGCCCGCCGGGGCTCTCCTGACATAACCTGACTTAGTGAAAGAAATCTTGAGTTACCGAAAACCGGGCGGATGAATACTTGGCAAGACACGATGTCACCATTGACCCGAATACCAAGAGAGGTGATTCCTGCGCTACATGCACGAACTCGCTCGGCATCAGGAAAATGAGACGAATTTGGCTCCAAAGTGTCAAGTATCCTTTGACTTTCAAGAGATAATAGTTCCGTCAAGTCGCTCTCGTCTGCAAACAAGTCTTTGGTCAATTTTTCTCCATTTTCTTTGGAGGTAAGATTGGGCATTAATATATATTTTATTTTATTGTTATTTAAATATTCAATCAACTTGGGTAAATTTTGAGAAGTATCTTTGCGCGCCAAGAGAGAGACAATTACATCAACGCCGCGAGAAACAAGAAAGTGAATGGTGAAGAGTGTCTGCTCGAATGCAGAAGGTGAACCTGTGATACGACGTCCGGATTCCCTATCGGTGCCATATAGAGATATTTGAAACTGAACGGTTTTGTATGGGACTAGAGAGTCCACAATATTTTTTGATAGGCCAGTGCCATTGGTAAGAACGGCAAGATGCAACCCACGCGTCAAGATTTCAAGGCAGAATTCGAGGAAATCAGGGTGAAGAGTAGGCTCTCCTCCGTTGAAACTGACGAAGATCGCACCCAGATTTTCGGCTTCGTCTAGAACTTTGTAAAAGAGCTCTCTATCAAAATAATTAGCCCCATGTACTCGATAGCAGTGTGAGCAGGAAAAATTACAATCATTCGTCAGTTCAAAACTAATTCCAGAAAGCCTGTTTTCAATCTCGCAAAGATTTGAATAACGTGTGGAAATTTCATTCATTTTGAGAGACGATTATTCCTTTGGAAATCATAGAATTCATTAACTCTTCAATATCAGACCTAACCTCTTGCGGCGAGCCATTGGTGTGTAGGATTATAAAATCGATGATTTCTAAAGGCGTTTTTCCCTCCGTCAGAAGATCAAAAATCTCTATCCCGCTCTGGTTTAGCGTGTGGAGCTCGGCAGAGGCTGGTGTGATGAAGAAAATCTCTCCTTTTATTTTCCGCACAGCAATGCCGGGCGCAACGCAATACCGTTTATGCAAAATGTCAGTCACAGCAGACAGTCCTTCCAAAAAGAACCGTCCCGACGAGCTTCTAATACCTCGACGGGACATTGGGAAATAATATGTTCCACCAGTTCACCGGCTGCGTCCCACATCTGAAACGGAGATTGGGGGTGCAACGCGGTTTGAGACAAAAGACGAGCGAATTGGTTGCGAGGAGGCAGGCTCGTACGAAGGTTTCGGTCGCTCTTCTCAATAAATAGGAAAGTCGGAGAGTTCCCTTGCATAGAACTTGGAAAATGCTCTCCACCGAAGGGGGTTCCTTGAACGAGCAGGGAGCCATCATTAGCGCGAATTACCGTGATGGCGTCATCCGCGAGGATTTGCCCTCCCGCGGTATAAACGCTGGTGCTCTTGCCTGCCTTGGATGGCCCAAGGAAAACAAACGCACGGTCATCGACGATTACAGCGGCACCATGCATCATCAAGCCGCGGCGATGTGCAAGTAATTTATGCGCCAAAAATAAACGGATCGCAACCAGCAAACTGGCAAAAATTCCGCAATAAACAACGTGAACTTTCTGCTGAACGGTTTCGTGCACGAAACGCCAAGATGAAGAATGCATACTCCAAGAGTTGTTCTGAAATTTTCCTTCAATATGTCCAGGCGCGGTTTCAATGACATGATTAAATGTTTCGGATACCTGGCAATGGAACTCGAAATCTGGAGACCCGATAATTTGACACCTGAACGGCGCAATTAATCGCTCACTGACAAAGGTGAGCGGATAGCCTTCGTGAGCATGGATTCGTAAGGTGAACCCCGCAATGCAAAGGTCAATGTCTGAAAGAACTACCTTGGGTTGTTCTTCCCAATGAAAAATTTCCTGTTCAATCGCAGCCCGCACGTCGGGCGGGGTGAAGGGGCCGATTTTCATGTTGCGTGAAGCTATTCGAGGATCTTGATGCCCAGGATGACCGGGACCGGGGTGGGCCAGCTCACGAAGGCGCCACCGAGGTTCTTGATGGGGAGTTTGCGGATCTTGTCGACGACCTCCATGCCGGAGATGACCTTGCCGAACACGCAGTAGCCATACAATAGGCCGGGGCCGCGGTAGTCGAGGCGCTTGTTGTCCACGGTGTTGATGAAGAACTGGGCGCGAGCCGAGTCGACGACCTGGGTGCGGGCCATGGCGATGGTGCCGCGCAGGTTGGACAGGCCGTTGTTGGCCTCGTTCTTGATGGCCGCGTGCAGGGTGTCGAGCTTCTCGGTGCGGTCCTCGAGGAAGCCGCCGCCCTGGATCATGAAGTCGGCGATGACGCGGTGGAAGACGGTCTTCGTGTAGTGGCCCTCGACGACGTAGGTCAGGAAGTTGCGCACGGTGATGGGTGCCTTGAGGGCGTTGAGCTCGACGCGGATGGCGCCGACCGTCGTGGTGATCTCGACGCGGGGGGTCTTCTTGGCCATGGCGGCGTCGACGAGTTTCTTGACCTCCTCGGCCGAGGGCTTGGTCTGGGCCGAGGCCGTGGAGAAGAGCCCGGCCAGGCCGAGGGAGAGAACGACGAACGCGGAGCCGAGGGTCAACAAAATCGAACGTTTCATGGGATATCCTCCTTCGAAAGACGGTGCAAAGTTAGTGAACCCGGCCGGGGAATACAAGTAAAAACCGACAACCCCGGGGCGCGGGGGAGCACGGAGGCGCAGACGACGCCGGGCGGCGAATGTTCACGGGGCGGTGGACTTGCCTCTTCGCGGGCGGGATTTTTCCGTGGGGAGGAACGCGCAGTGGGGGTACTCGTGCGGGTATGGCCAGCCGTCGGCGGGGGCCAGTCGAGCGCCGAGGCGGGTGGCCAGTTCATCGATTTCCTGAGCGGTGTACTGGTGAGCGTAGCCGGCATCTAGCAACAGCGATTCACCCTGTGACAGGACGCGGGGGGGCTGGCCCATACGCTGTCGCAGCGTTGCCGCCAACTGCCTCCCCCACCGTTCCATGCGGCCGCCCTCTGGGGGCAAGGTCTCGAACTGCATGAAGAAGCTGGCCAAGAGCGGGCCACGGGGGCACAGTTCGCGCAGGCGCGCCAGCAGCCCGAAGCGCGTCTCGGGTCCCGGAATGTGGCTGAAGCTGCCCCAGCCCACGAGGGCGGCGTCGTAGGGGGCGAAGCGCGCGAGCTCTGCGTTCAGGTCGGCGTGCCGCGGACGGGACGAATCGACGAGATCCGAGTAGCTGCCCAGAAGAAAGGCGCGCTGGGCGTTCGCGTCGAGCGCCAGGGCCCGTCGGACGAAGGCGGGGGCGGGCTCGAACGCGATCACCTCGTAGCCTTGGGCGTGCAGGGCGCGCACCTCGCGGCCGCTGCCGGCGCCGCCCACCAGGACGCGGGCGGGGGCGGGCGGAAGATCGCGGGCGAACCAGGCTTCTTCCCAGGGCATCAGCCCCGGATCTTCCCTGTAGGTGCCCTTGGCGTCGTAGATGGCGCAGGTGAGCCGCTCGAGCTCGTCGGGATCCAGCGTGTGCAGGGCGAGCTCGGACAGGAAGCGCTCGGCGCGGCTGTACTGGGTCCCGGCGAAGCCGACCCCGCGGATGGTGTGGATCAACAAATCGGTGACGAGACGTTCGGTGAGCTTCGACATGTACCCCTTGTACCATGACCGGCGGCGCCATCGAAAATGATAATTCCGTTGACCTTTTCCATCGAAGTTGTCTAAAGTCTGGGGCGGGTGGAATCAAGTCATTGATTTCATTGATGATTTGAACTTCAACTCCACCCGATTCGGAGGAAAAATGGTCAAATCCGTCATCGTTTCCGCTGTTCGCACCCCCGTGGGGGCTTTCCAGGGCCAGCTCGCCTCGGTGAGCGCGGTCCAGTTGGGCGCGCTCGCCATCCGCGAGGCGGTGGCCCGCGCCGGCCTCGCGCCCGCGCAGGTGCAGTCGGTCATCATGGGCAACGTGCTCGGCGCGGGCCAGGGGCAGAACCCCGCACGCCAGGCCACCATCGCGGCCGGGCTCCCCCACGCCGTCGAGGCCATGACCATCAACAAGGTCTGCGGCTCGGGCCTCAAGGCCGTGATGCTCGCCGATCAGGCCATCCGCTGCGGCGAACACGAGATCATGGTCGCCGGCGGCATGGAGAACATGTCCCAGGCGCCCTACCTGCTGCCCAAGGCCCGCGACGGCTACCGCATGGGGAACCAGACCGTGGTCGACTCGATGGTCAACGACGGCCTGTGGGACGCGTACTCGAACCAGCACATGGGCGCGCTCGCCGACATCGCCTCGGCAAAGTACGGGTTCACCCGCGAGGAACAGGACGCCTTCGCGAAGACCTCCTATCTGCGCGCCCAGGAAGCCACCAAGGGCGGCCTGTTCGCGGACGAGCTCGTCCCCGTGCCGGTGCCCCAGCGCAAGGGAGATCCCATTCTGGTGAAGGAGGACGAGGGCGTGTTCAAAGCCCAGTTCGAGAAGATGGCGGGCCTGAAGCCGGCCTTCACCAAGGACGGCCAGGTCACGGCCGCCAACGCCTCGTCGATCAACGACGGTGCGGCCGCGTTCGTCGTCATGAGCGACGCGAAGGCCGCCGAGCTGGGGCTCACGCCGCTGGCCGTCATCGGCGCCCACAAGGGCTTCTCCCACGATCCCACGTTCTTCACGACCGCCCCCGCCGGCGCCATCTCGGGCGCCCTCGAGCGCGCCGGCCTCACCGCCGCCGACATCGACCTGTGGGAGATCAACGAGGCCTTCAGTTTCGTCACGCTCTATGCCATCCGCGAGTTCAAACTGAACCCCGAGCGGGTCAACGTCACCGGCGGCGCCGTCGCCATCGGCCACCCCATCGGCGCCTCGGGCGGGCGCATCCTCGCCACGCTGATCCACGGTCTGCGCCGCACGGGCCTGCGTCGCGGTCTCGCCACATTGTGCATCGGCGGCGGCGAGGGCGTCGCCCTGATCATCGAACGTCCGTAAAAACACACCACAAAAAATACACAGCAGGCGGATCAAGGGAAGGTCGAAATCGAAATCGAAATCGAAATCGAAATCGAAATCGGTATCCGGGGTTTCCCCATCAATTCGACCGGTGCGGTCTTTCCATGACTATCTGAGGTGACTTACAGGTACTTCTGGCAGGTGTCGCACCAGTTGCGGTTGTACTGGGCGATGAAGCGGGCGGCGTTACCGCAGGTCGGGCAGGCGTTGGAAGGGGCTGCGGCGACCGGAGCGGCCACGGGCTGCTGCACCTGGGGCTGCTGGTAGGTCGGCTGGGCCATGGGCTGGGAGTACTGCTGGGCCATGGGCTGCGCCGCGGGCTGCTGGGGCGCCATGGGCTGGGCGCCGTAGCCGCCCATCGGGGCCGCGCCGTAGCCGCCCATCGGGGCCGCGCCGCCGGCGGGAGCGCCGCCGAAGCCGCTGGGCATCTGGGCCATCATCTGGTCGGCCTTCTGTACCACGGAGGCGGGCAGGAAGGTCTGGGCTTCCTTGTCCTCGGCGAATTCGGCCTTGTAATAGAGCACGCCGGCGCCGAAGGCGGGCAGGTACACGAGCATGCCGGCCAGCGGAACGTGGAAAGCGGCGCCCTCCGGGAAGAACTCGAAGAGCCCGGAGATGAAGAAGAACGTCGAGAGCGTGCCGATGAAGCCCAGCAGGAAGATGGCGATGCCGTACATCATGCGACGGGGCAGGTAGTTCTTCTTGACGTCGAGCTTGATGAGCAGGAACTCGAGGAGCAGGAGCACGGCGCCCGAGCCCACCAGGGTGCCGATCACGTTCTTTATGGTCTTCATCGGGACCTTATGATCGGTCATCTGGCTCAGGAGGATGTCGAGGAAGGAGAACACCCCCAGGACGACCAGGTGGACCATGAAAATTTGAAGAAAATACATGCCCGATTTCAGGGCCATCATGGGATCGGACTTGTAGTCTTCGGTCTTGGGCTCGTACATCTTCACGATGGCCAGCGCGATCAGGAAGGTGATCGGCACCATGGGAATGACGTAAAAGAGGAGGAGAGGCTTAAGTGAACTGAACATCATCGAGCTTATGAAAGCACTCACAAATTCCATAATTTCTGACATGGTTTCACCGTTGCATCCTTTCTTGGATAGGTGGTGGCGGTTCGTCGCGCGGGCAACTATAGAACCCGGAGCCCGCGAAAATCAAGCTGAAATTGATCGACGACCGGTGGCGGGCCATGCCCGTTGACAACGGACCCGAAACTGCACATTCTAGGCGCGGAAACGAAAGGAACCACGGATGCGATCTACCCACCACCGGCTGCTTTGGACGCTCGCCCTGCCGTTGCTGTGGCTGGCGGCGTGCCAGGATCTCAAGGAGTACCGCGGCGACTGGTCGGGGGCCGTCGAGCAGAGCCGGCTGGTGCGCCGCGGCTTCGACATCTGCACCCGCGCCCACCTCGAGCTGCGCCAGATCGGCGCCACCACCCTCGACGCCTCCCTGACGCTGCGTCGGAACCCGGACGCCGCCGTGTGCTCAGCGGACCTGTCCGACGAAGGACCCGTGCTGGCGCTGCCCTCAGAGACCGTGGTCCTCGCGCCCGTGCCCGAGATCCTCAATGACGCCCTGTCGAACCTGCAGATCGAGGGCGAGCCGCTGTTCACGCACCTCTCCTGGATCCGGCTCTCGGGACAGCCGTATCTGGCCTTCCTCACCGTCTACCGCAACGACCGCCTCGAGCTGCGCCTCGCCGGCCCCGAGGCCTACGGCACCTTCCGGCTGGGCAGGGTCCGGGACTAGCGCGCCCATGCCACTTACGCTCCGGCACGGCAACGTCTTTCTGGTCCTGATCGTCCTGTGCGTCCTGGGGCTGATGGTCTTTCCCGTGCCCACCTGGGTCATGGACCTGTTCCTCACCGCGAACATCGCGCTGGCGATCACCCTGCTGCTTTTGGCGTTGCACATCACGGAGCCGCTGCGCTTCGCCACGTTCCCCACCTTCCTGCTGCTGGCGACGCTGTTCCGCCTGGGGCTCAACATCGCGACCACGCGGCTGATCCTGCTGCAGGCCGACGCCGGCGCGGTGATCGACGCCTTCGGGCGCTTCGTCGTGGCCGGCAACGTGGTCGTGGGCGCGGTCGTGTTCCTCATCATCACCATCGTGCAGTTCGTCGTGATAGCGAAGGGCTCCGAGCGCGTCGCCGAGGTGGCCGCGCGCTTCACCCTGGACGCCATGCCCGGGCGCCAGATGTCCATCGACGCCGAGCTGCGCGCCGGTCACATCGGTCACGACGAGGCCCGCGCCCAGCGCGCCCACCTGGCCCGCGAGAGTCAGTTGTACGGCTCCATGGACGGCGCCATGAAGTTCGTCAAGGGGGACGCCATCGCCGGGCTCGTGATCACGTTGATCAACATCGTGGGCGGCCTGGGGGTCGGCATGCTCCAGTTGGGGATGTCCGGCGGCGAGGCCCTGGACACCTACACCGTGCTGACGGTGGGCGACGGCCTGGTGTCCCAGATCCCGGCGCTGCTGGTGAGCGTGTCGGCCGGTTTCGTGATCACGCGCGTGGCTTCCGAGGAGAAGGGGCGCGGCCTGGGGCAGGACATGGGGCTCCAGTTGCTGCAGAACCCCCAGGTGCTGATCTGGGTGGGGGTGATCCTGCTCGTGTTCGGGTGGGTCCCGGGGATGCCGCTCGGGCCGTTCACGCTGCTGGGCGGGCTCATCGCCTTTGTCGGCTGGCGGCTCGGGAAGCGGCCGCCGCCGTCGGCGTTCGATCCCCGCGAGGGGGCGGCCGAGGCGGCCGAGGGGCCCGCCGGGCTGAGGCCGGGCGAGCCCGAGACCTGGGGCACCCAGGTGCCGCTGTGGCTCGAGCTGGGACCGGGGCTGCGGGCCTGGGCCGACCCCGCGGACGCAGCGGGCCGGCTCTTGCGCGAGGAGCTGGCCCGCTGGCGCTCGGAGACCTGGTGGCGGCGCGGCGTGATGCCGCCCGCGGTGACGGTGACGGTGAACCCCGGGTTGCCGCCGGACGGCTACGCGCTGCGCCTGTGGGAGTTGACGGTGGGACAGGGAATCGTGGGGCCGGGCGGGGATCCGACCGCGTCCCCCGATGAGGCCGGCCCGGACCTCGCAGTAGTTCCGGTCTCCGACGCCGGCTCGGCCATCGCCGCCGGGGGCGCGCCGCCCTGGCAGGCGCCGGTGGATCACCTGCGCCGCGAGCTCGCCGGGCGGCTGCACGAACTGATGACGATGGATCTGGCGCAGAGCCTGGTGCGGGCGCTGCGACGCACCAGCCCGGCCCTGGTGGAGGAGTGCATGCCGCACCCGGTGTCCCTTGGGCTGCTCACCGAGGTCCTGACCCGCCTGCTCGAGGAGCGGGTGAGCGTCCGCCCGTTGGGACGCATCCTGGTGAGCCTCTCGCGCCACGCCCTTCGGGAGACGGAGCCCGCCGCCCTGGCCGAGAACGTGCGCCTGGATCTGCGCCGCGAGATCGCGACCGAGCTTTGCCGGGACGGCGTGCTGCCGGTGTTCCTGGTGTCGGGGAACCTCGAGGAGGAGCTGCGCCTGGGCATCACGCGCACTGAGACGGGCACCTGGCTCCAGCTGGATCCCGAGCTCGTCGAGCAGGTGCAGGAGAAGGCCCGCGAGCTCGAGCGCCGGGGTGGCCCGGGGGCGAACTTGGTGCTGGTCAGTTCCGTCGAGACCCGGCGGTACCTGCGCCGGCTCGTCGGCGGCGCCGTGCCCCACGCGGTGGTGCTCAGTTATCCGGAGTTGGAGGGGCTGCCCATGGTGCAGCCCGTGGGCGAGTTCTGATCGGAGGAGGTGTTCATGTCCAATGGCCTGGTGACCGTCAAATGTACGAACTGCCAGCAGGAGACCGAGATCATCCCGGGGACCATCGTCGCGGAGTGCGACCACTGTGGCCGGCTGTTCCGGCCCGTCGAGGACGCTTCGGCGCCCGCAGCGTCGCCCTTCTCCTTCGGTCAGGAAGACCGATCCGGCGCCGTGCCGCCCTGGGAGCGGGAGGCCGCCCCGGACGTGAAGCCGCCCTGGGAGGATCGGCCGGAGTTGAGCTCCACCACCCCCTCCGCGCTCCCCATGGAGCTCGACGGGAAGGGGCGCTCGGCGCGTCACGCCCAGGAGGCGGACACCGCCGCCGCGCACCGGCGGGACCGGCAGGAGCAGGCCCAGCGGGAGCACGACGCCGGGAAAAAGCGGCCCGGGCGTGAGGCCGCAGACTCCGGGCTCGTCCTGGAGCTCCCGGAGGAAGACCTCGTCGAGCAGGAGCAGGCCGATGCACCGTCGCCCGCGGCGCGGCCCGTCCGGTCCCAACCCGCGGCCCCGGCTCCTGCGGCTTCCGCTGCGCCGGCCATCTTCATCTTCATCACCCTGCTGGTATTGGCCATCGGCGCCTACGTGATGGCCAAGCGGGAGGAAGCGGCCCCGTCCGAGCGCAAGACGGAGCACCGCCACTCGCCGAACCGCAGCGCGCAGGAGCGCGGCGGGCGGCGGGAGGCGCCGCAGGACGAGCCGGCCGTCGTGAGCGAGGTCCCCGGCGCGACGACGGAGCCGGTCCAGCCTCCGACGAAGAGCCTGACGACGCTCCAGCGCATCGGCATGGAGCAGGTCGAGAAGCACTCGGTGGTCCTGTCCCAGGAGCAGGTCGAACAGGTGAAGCGGGTCATCACCCACCGGACGGCCCAGCCCTTCACCAGTTGGGGCGCCGAGACGCCCGAGCTCGAGGTCGTGGTGTTCGTACCGTTCACGAACATGGGCATCGCCCGCCTCCGGCAGATGACGACCGAGTTCAAGAAGCTCGAGCCCTTCGAGAGCCGGATCGCCGTGTGGATCGTCTACAACTGGGGCGCCGACAAGCCGGTCGAGGCCGAGGCCGCCGAGCTCGCCCACGCCATCCACTGGAGCTTCAAGCGCGAGGCGATGCACCACTTCGTGACCCTGCTGCAGAAGGAGGCGATCTGGCGCGCCGGTCGCGGCAAGCTCGACGAGTACGTCCGAACCGTGGGCCTGGATCCCGTCAAGCTGCGCGAGTCGATGGCGAAGCTGCCCCTGGACCAGGTCCGCAAGGAGGTCACCGATCTCATGGCGGAGCTGCACCTGCAGGACAAGGACCTGACCTTCCTGATCGGCGGGCGCAGCTACCTGGACGGAAAGACCTTGTATCATGTTTCAAAGATAGTAGATTATGAACTCGCCGCCCGGGAGCCCTAGGCGCGGAGCCGGCATCGAACCGAAGGAAGACGACTTCCCAGTCAAGGAGTGTGAACCGCGATGAAACGTCTCATGCATCTCAGCCTGGTCCTGTTGCTGGTGGGTACGTTCGGCTGCACCGAACCCGAGAAGAAGAAGGACACCGTGCCCACCGAGGTGCCCCGCAAGGACACGCCCCCGAAGCCGGAGCCGCCGACGGACGATCCCGCACCCGAGGCGAAGGTGGTGCTGGAGCCCAATCTGTGGACGACCGCCGCCGTCGCCGAGGAGGACTGCCGGAAGAACCTGGCCTTGGCGAAGTCCCTGCGCGACGTCGTGGTCAAGGTCGCCAAGGAGCGCACGGTCGAGAACACGCTGGAGCCCTACGGCCAGCTTCGCCTGGCGCTGGACCGGGTCATCCCCATGACCGACCTCATGAAAGAGGTGCACCCGGATCCGGCCGTGCGCGCGGCCGCCGAGAAGTGCGAGGTCGACGCCAAGAAGATGCTCTCGGATCTGAAACTCGACCGGGAGCTCTTCTCGGCGATCAACGCCGTCACCGGCATCGGCGCCAAGGATCGTGTGACCCTGCGTTTCCGCGAGCACGTGCTGCGCGAGTACCGTCTCGCCGGCGTGGACAAGGACGACGCCGCCCGCGCGAAGCTCAAGGAACTCCAGGAAGAGGCCGTGAAGCTGGGCCAGGAGTTCGGCAAGAACATCCGCGAGGGCCGTCAGGTCGTGGAATTCACCGCCAAGGAGCTGGACGGACTCCCCGAGGACTTCCTGAAGTCTCACGCGCCTGACGCCGCGGGTAAAATCAAGATCAGCACCGACAACCCCGATTTCTTCCCCGTGGTGAACTACGCGAAGAGCGAGGCCACGCGAATGAAGGTCTATCAGGCGTATCTCTCCCGCGCCAAGGACAAGAACGACGAGGTCCTGAAGAAGTTGCTCACTGCCCGTCACAACTACGCTGTGCTGCTGGGCTTCGCCGACTACGCCTCCTACGTCGCGGCCGACAAGATGGCCCGTGATCGCAAGACCATCGCCGAGTTCATCGACAAGGTGGCCGACCTGGCCCGCCCGCGCATGCAGCAGGATCTCAAGGAAATCCTGGCCGCCAAGAAGCGCGAGCTCAAGGGGGCCAAGGCCGTCGAGGTGTGGGACCGTTTCTACTACGTCAAGGACATCCAGAAGGATAAGTTCGGCGTGGACTCGAAGGTCGTCCGCGAGTACTTCGAGGTCAACAAGGTCAAGCAGGGCCTGCTCAAGCTCACCGAGGACCTGTTCAACGTCCAGTTCAAGCGCGTCATCGGCGCGAAGAGCTGGTACGAGGGCGTGGAGGTGTACGACGTGGTCGAGAACGGCCAGGTCTTCGCCCGCATGTACCTCGATCTTCATCCCCGGGAGAACAAGTACGGCCACGCCGCCGTGTTCCCGATCTACGGCGGCCTCAAGGGCGTCCAGATGCCGTCCGCGGCCCTGGTCACCAACTTCCCGTCCGGGGAGAACGCCTTCATGGAATACAACGACGTGGTCACGTTCTTCCACGAGTTCGGCCACCTGATCCACCACCTGTTCGCGGGCAACCACCGCTGGATCACCCAGAGCGGCATCAACTGCGAGTGGGACTTCGCCGAGGTGCCGTCCCAACTCTACGAGGAATGGGCCCGCAGCTACCCGGTGCTCGCCCGCTTCGCGGTGAACCCCAAGACCGGGGCCGCCATCCCCGAGGATCTGGTGAAGAAGCTCAACGCCTCGGCCGAGTTCGGCCAGGGCGTGCACGTCATGCGCCAGATGTTCTATGCCGCGATGTCGTTCCAGTTCCACGCCACGGCCCCGGATCAGTTGAACCTCCAGAAGATCTTGGGCGAATTGCAGAAAAAATACAGCCCGTATCCGCTGGTGAAGGGCACCCTGGAGTACGCGAACTTCGGGCATCTGGACGGCTACAGTTCCATGTATTACACCTATATGTGGTCGCTGGTGATAGTTAAAGATATATTTAATCAGTTCCTTGAGAAGGGACTGATGGACACCGACACCGCGCTGCACTATCGCAACTCCATCCTGGCCCCGGGCGGCAGCGTGGACGCTGCCGAGATGGTCACCACCTTCCTGGGCCGCACCTACGCCTTCGATTCCTTCCAGAAGTGGCTCACCGCGAAATAATTCAGACCTGAAGAGACGCTCGCAAAAGGGCGTGGACCCGACCATGTCTATCACGGACACGGCGGGAACACGGACGGACATGGACGTACACGGAGAGTCACGGACCACGGACC
>CALKWH010000239.1 GCA_938004375.1 uncultured Pseudomonadota bacterium | reverse complement strand
GTGCGGCCGGGGTGGCCCTGAAGCAGGTGCTCGCGGGGGGGGCAACCCAGTGCGTGGCCGTCGCAGGGCTCGCCCTGGTCGATCTGGCCGTTGCCGCAGAGGTTGACGTTGTTGGCGTTGCTGTTGCCGCCGTCGTCGCAGCCGACGGCCGGCAGCAGGAACAGGGCGGCGGACGACACCGCGAGGATGAGACGGGTTACTCTGTTGGTCATGGGGCTCTCCTTTCAAACCGCAGCGGGGCTGCACTCCAATGCACGTAGGTGTAACAGAAAAACCGAACACGGGATCCGGAAAAATGAGGCACAAATAATTACAAGACGCCCATCAAGAGTCATACACGGGCTTGGAGACCGGCTTCTTTTGCGGTACAACCGGCCCATGATGAAGCTCACTCGCCCGCTTTTGGTTATTATTTTGTTATTGGCTCATTGCGAGAGGGTCGTCCCCGAGAAGCAGGAGTCGTCCGAGTCCGCCGCGCCGCAGCCCTCCCTGCCGGGGGCGACCCCGCCCGCCGCCGACGGACAGCCTCCTCCTCCTCCTCCTCCGGTCGCGACCGGGGACGCGGAAATCCTCGCCCGGTTCGACCACCTCGTGCGCACCTGCGACGTCCAGCCCTGGGGGGCCCGGGTCACCTGCCCTGATCGCGGGGAGGACCTGCTGCGCTCCTGGCACTTCACCGGTAAGAAGCGATTCCCGGATACGCTGGACACGTTCTCGTCATACCTCGCCACCGCGCCCGAGCCCGGAAAAACGGTGGCCATCGACGCCCTGCGGCGCATCGTGAACAACCTGGAGCCCCGGGCTTTTCCCGCGGACGCGCAGGTGCCGCATATTACGGCCGAAGCATGGCGCCGGTTCCTCGAGGCCACTCGGACGGTGGAGAACCGGCGGCTCTATCTGGCGCTGGATTCCTCCTTCGCGATTCTGGCCGCGCTCGCCCGCCAGGAGGACTCGTTCTTCGAGGAATTACAGGGGAAAAACGCCCTGCGACTTCGGGCGATCCCCTATCTGATGCGCTTCTCCCGGCTGCGCGCGTTCGACAGTGTGACCCGGATCACGGACGAGGCCCTGGCCTCGGGTGACCTACCCCTCACCCTCTCGTGCCTTTCCTCCGCCTCCCGCTTGGCCGATCCCAGCCCCGACGAGGCCGCCCGAATCTGCTCCTGGGCTGCCGGTCTGCTGTCGAAGTCGCCTCAGCACCTGTGGGTGGGGGTCGCCAAGGTTTTTCGCTTCTGTCCCGACCACGTCGGCGGACTCCTCGAATACCTCGAGAAGGAGTGGCTGCCCGAGAACGCCGTGGCCGGGGAGGTGGCCCAGGTGGGCGACCTGATACGCGCCCACTGCCCGACGGCTGCTGGCGCTCAATCCGTGAAGCCGGCCCCCGCCCCCCCCGACGCCGGGGCTTCGTGTCCGCGCCTGCGCCGGATCGTTGCGAGAATCAAGGACAGTCCCCGCACTCGCCCCGAGGTCCGCAGCGTAGCCGAGGCCGTTCTGTCGAAGTAATCCTGATTGACAGGGCGGCGCATCTATGTTTTATGGTACCGTCCCGGGACCCGGGGGTCCTGTGGAATAAAAATCGGGTCCGCCCCCGTTGGGTGGCCCGACCCGGGGACGCCCGGACCCTTGAGCCGTACTTGGAGCCGATGGAAAACCTGCTGCTGGACCTGCACGACGTCACCAAGGAATTCATCCACGGAGAGGACACCCTGCTGATCCTGAAGTCCATCAGCCTGCAGGTCGCGGCGGGTGAGCGGGTGGCCATCGTGGGGGCCTCCGGGGCGGGCAAGAGCACCCTGTTGCACCTCCTGGGCGGCCTGGACACGCCCACGAGCGGGTCCATCCTGTTCGAGGGGCGCGATCTGGGGAAGCTCTCGTCCAACGCCCTGGCCGAGTATCGAGCCCGTAAGGTGGGGTTCGTATTCCAGTTCCATCATCTGCTGCCGGCCTTCACCGCCCTCGAGAACGTCATGATCCCGGCGCTGATCCAGCGCGTCTCGGTCCCCGAGGCCCGTCGGCGCTCCCGGGAGGCCCTTGACCGCGTGGGGCTCTCCCACCGCATCACCCACCGCCCGGGCCAGCTCTCGGGCGGCGAACAGCAGCGCGTCGCGATCGCCCGTGCCATCGTGATGGAGCCGCGTCTGCTGCTGGCCGACGAGCCCACCGGCAACCTCGACAGCGGTACCGGCCTGGCCGTGCACAATCTGCTCCTCCAACTCAACAGCGACCTGAACATGACCATGATTGTCGTGACCCACAACCACGACCTGGCCGCGATGTTTTCGCGGGAAGTGACCATGGCCGACGGGCAGATCAAGGAAGACAAGCGCCGAGATGAAGCTGCCGTGTAGATCCTCCGCCCTATCGTTGATGCTGGCGACGGCTTGTATGGCCATTGCCCTGTTCGGGTCTCCGTCGGTGGCCTTCGCCGACACCGACACCGACACCGATACCGATACCGACGCCGACGTCGATTCCGATTCCGATTCCGACTCCGATTCCGATTCCGGGAAAGAAGCCATCGTCGACGATCTACCGGTCGCCCGCGTGGATCTGGCGCCCAAGGTACTCGGCCTCGACGTCCGCGGTAACAAACTGACCGAGAAGGAGAGCATCCTCGCCGTGGTCGGCACCAAGGTGGGCACTCACCTGAGCCGCATGCAACTGGCCCAGGACGTCCGCTCGATCTGGAACATGAAGAAGTTCCGCAGCATCCAGGTCGAGGCAGTCGAGACCGAGGAGGGCATCCGCCTAGTCTATGTAGTCGAGGAGAAGCCGTCCATCAAGGAGATCGTCGTCCACGGCACCAAGGCCATGGAGCTCGACGAGATCAACAAGGTCGTCACGCTCAAGCCCAACACCATCCTCGACGAGCCCGAGGCCAAGGAGAACGAGGACAAGATCCGCTCCCGCTACCAGGAGGACGGCTTTTATCTGGTGAAGGTGCGCCTCGAGATCAAGTTCACCAAGGACAAGAAGGCCGAGGTGCACTACTACATCAGCGAAGGTCCCCGCGTGAAGGTCGGCGGCGTCTCGTTCTCGGGCAACCGCCACTTCTCCGGGAAGCACCTGCGCAACAACATCGCCACCGCGACCCCGGGTATTCTGGCGTTCTTCAGCGACACCTCCGGCGTGTTCAAGGAGGCCGAGCTCAAGACGGACGTGGAGCGCATCAACGCGCTCTACTACGATGCCGGCTTCATCCGCGCCAAGGTCGGGCCCGCCGAGATCGAGTTTTCCTCGGCCCAGAACAAGGTCTTTATCCACATCCCCATCGAGGAGGGGCCCCGCTTCAAAATCTCGAAGATCGGCGTGGCCGGGGACCTGCTGGGTACCGAGAAGCAAAACCTCCGCGTGGCCGCCGGCGACGCGAAGGTCCAGGCTGAGATTCTGGCCGCGCACAAAAAAATGCTCAAGAGCAAGGCCGGCGAGTGGTTCAACCGGTCCCGCATGGCCCGCGACCTGCAGGCGCTGACCACCCATTACCGAGACATGGGTCACGCCCACGCCAACGTGATCCCCTTCACCCAGATCGACGACGAGAAGCGCACCATCGAGGTCGAGTTTCGCGTCCGCCCGGGCAAGAAGGTGTACATCGAGCGCATCGAGATCGCGGGCAACTCCAAGACCCAGGACAAGGTCATCCGCCGCGAGCTGGTCATCCATGAGGGCGACCTGTACTCCCACTCCCGGATCGAGGCCTCCCGCCGGGCCATCTTCCGCCTGGGCTTCTTCAAGGACGTCAAGGTCGAACCCCGCAAGGGCACCGCCGAGGACGCCTCGATCCTGAAGTTCACGGTGGCCGAGGGCTCCACCGGCACGTTCAACATCGGCGCCGGGTACTCCACGGTCGAGAACCTGGTGGCCCAGCTCCAGGTGACCCAGCAGAACCTGTTCGGGCGCGGCCAGACCCTGATGCTCCAGGGCCAGCTCTCCTCGCTGAGGCAGTACTTCAGCCTGCGGTTCGTCGAGCCATACTTCTTCGACACCAAGTGGTACTTCTCGTTCTCGCTGTACAACTCGATCTACGCGTTCGAGAGCTTCAACCGCAACACCATGGGCGGCAGCCTGACCTGGGGCTACGCGCTCTCCCCGCTGTGGCGCGTGTTCCTCACCTACACCCTGGAGGACGTCGAGATCAACACGTCCTCGTCGGGCGTGCTCCTGGGCTCTGGCTCCCGGCTGACCATCCCGTCCACCGCGTTCGTGGCCAACCTGTTCAAGGACGGCATCACGTCCTCCATGCGCGCGTCCATCACCTACGACAAGCGCGACAACCGGCAGTTCCCCACCAAGGGCGCCATGCACAGCCTGAGCGCCGAGTTCGCCCGGCCCGAGTTCGGCTCCCAGAACGTGTTCGACCGGTACCGCGCCTTCTCCCGCATTTACTTCCCGCTGCTCAAGCCGTTCATCTTCAAGATGAACGCCGAGATCGGCCTGATCACCTCCACCGATCCCGCCGGCGTCCCGATCTTCGAGCGCTTCTTCCTCGGCGGCATCAACACCATCCGTGGCTTCCGCCCCTATTCCCTCGGGCCGCGGATCCAGGTGCCTGTGTCGCCGGATCCCAACGCCGCGCTCTTCTCGTTCCGCAAGGGCGGCGACAAGAGCCTGGTGTTCAACTGGGAGCTCGAGTTCGACATCCTCAAGGCCATGATGATCAAGGGTGTGCTCTTCGTCGACGCGGGCAACGCCTACGACGACGACGAGAACTACTCGCTCACCAAGATGCGCTCCGCCTGGGGCTTCGGCATCCGCTGGTACACGTTCCTGGGCACGCTGCGCTTCGAGTGGGGCCTGCCGCTGGATCCCCAGCCCGGCGAGGACAAGATCGTGTTCGAATTCAACATCGGAGGCTCGTTCTGAGATGGCCCGCGCGCTTCGCTTCGCGATCCTGCTCGCCTTCGCCGGGTGCGCCTCGTCCGGCCCCCGCGTCGGCGTGATCCAGGTGCAGACCGTGATGGAGGAGAGCCCCTGGGCGCTGGCCCAGATGGAGTCCCTGCGCAAGGAGATCAACGCCCGCCAGGCGACCCTCGAGGAAAAATGCGTGGAGCCGCTCAAGAAGCTCGAGGGCCGGCTGCAGTCGCTGGCCGATCGGCCCGACGCCGACCCGGAGAAGGCCGCCGTGGTCCTCGAGAAGCGCCAGGTCTACGACGGCTGCGTGGTCCTGCGTTCCCAGATGCAGGACGAGATCAGCCGCGTCCGGGACCGCTTCGTCGCCGACCTGATGGGCCGCATCAACGAAGCCGCCCGCGAGGTCGCCCGGCGCCGCAAACTGGATCTGGTGCTGCTCAACCAGCAGCCAGGTCCGGTGGCGTTCTCGGGGCCCCGCATCGACGTGACCGGCGAAGTAAAAAAATTAATGGACCCCGCGCCGTAGAATTTTTCCGCCGGCCGGCAGTCTGTTGGAGCGGCGCCGTTGCGGCGCCATGAATTTGCAAGGAGTGTGCAAGATGAAACGGTTGTTTTCCCTTTCCCTGTTCGTCGGTTGCATGGTGTTCGCGCAGGTCGCGGCAGCGCAGACCATTGCCTGGTTCAACCCCTCCAAGGTGCTGAACAACTCCAAGGAGGGCAAGAAGGTCCTCGCCAAGCAGAAGGCGCTCCAGGATCAGTTCGAGGCCGAGCGCAAGAAGGCCGAGAAGCCCCTCGAGGTCGAGAAGGACGCCATCGAGACCGAGTGGAAGAACCTGCAGGCCAACGCCAACGTCCTGAACGAAAAAGAGAAGACCCGCCGGTTCGAGGCCATCAAGACCAAGTACGACGCCTGGATGGAGAAGGTCAAGAAGGGCCAGGCCGACCTGGTCAAGCGGCAGCAGGACATGGCCAAGGAGTTCCAGAACGTGGCCGAGCCGTTCTCCAAGAAGCTCAAGGTCGTGGCCGAGCGCGTGGCGAAGGCCAAGAATTACAGTTTTATTATTGCTCATGATCCCGAGAACCCGCAGGTGATGCTGTTCGCGAAGCCGGACATGGACATCACCGCGACGCTGATCGCCGAGCTGGACTCCGGCAAGTGAACCGGGCGTTCGCCTGGGCGCTCTTCCCGCTCCTGGCGTGGGGCGCCTGCCTCTCCTGCGAGACCCGCCAACAAAAGAAGCCGCCCCCGGCGCCCGCGCCCCGCGAGGTGGCCGAGCCGGTGCACCTCGTGCTGCCGCCGGATCCCGACGCCCGCCCCGAGGACAGCGAACCGGTGCTCGAGGAGAAGGAGCCCAACGACTATCACCCGTGGGCGCTCGCGCTGCCCGCCGGCACGGCCGGCCGCGGCTACATCCACGAGCCGCGCATGCGCACCTCCCAGATTGGCCCCGATCGCGATTACTACCGGTTCGAGGTGCCCGGCTCCCAGAAGATGATCCTCTGGGCGAAGCTCTCCGGAGTGCCTCGGATCAACCTCTACCTGGCCATCCACGACGAGAAGAACGAGAAGATCTACCTGCAGGACGCCAACCGGGAGGGCGGTGACGAGCTCATCGTGAACCTCACGATGGACCCCGGGGTTTACTATTTCCAGGTGGGCGAACGCTGGCTGACCTCGACCTTCGCCCACGACCTGCGCAACCCCTACACGCTCTCCTGGAAACTCTCGGCGCCTTCGCCGGGCCAGGAGATCGAGCCCAACGACACCCGGGCCACGGCCAACCAACTGCAGCCGGGGCAGGGCGTGCGCGGGTACATCCACTCCTCGGCGGACGACGACTTCTTCCACCTGAACTTCGGTGCCCGCATGCTGCGGCTCGAGTTCCGGCCCGTCCCCGGCGTGCCACTGGCGGTCGCCTTCTGGAACGCCGACGGCAAGGAGCCGGTGCGCCGCATGGTGGTGCAGCCCAAGGAGGGCCTGGTGCTGCGTCGCTTCTCGCCCCAGGCGCTGGGCGTGACCCACCTGGCCCTCACGGGCGTGGGCGGGGCCTCGAGCGTGACCGGCCAGTACGAACTGACCGTCTCCTTCGAGACCTCGGGGGACCAGTTCGAGGTGGAGCCCAACGACGCGCTGGGGCGGGCCAATCCGCTGTCCGGGCTCTCGGGCGTGGTCATCGGCGCGATCCCTCACGCGGCCGATCGCGACTTCTATTCAATGACCTTCGTGCGGGACATGTCGGTGTCGCTCTCTCTGCTCGCGCCGGCCCAACTGCCACAGATCCGTTTCTGCCTGATGCCCGTGAACCGCTGCGTCACCCAGTGGGCCGAGGCCATGGAAATCCACCACCAGGTCGTCGCCAAAGGGAGTTATTGGGTGGAGGTGGAGGGCGGCAAGTCCTGGCACCCCGACGCCTCGTACAGCCTGCGCTGGAGCTTCGAGGTCGCCTCGGACAGCGACGAGCGCGAGCCCAACAACAAGCCGGGTCAAGCCGGCCGCATCACCCCCGGGACCCAGATTCGCGCCTTCCTGCTGCCCAAGGAGGATCTGGACTTCTTCTGGTTCCAGCTCCCGGGCTCCGCGGGGAACCCGCCCGTGGCCCAGGTCGAACTGTCCGGCGGTGAGGCCATCGACCCCGCGCTGGCCATCGTCGATTCCTTCGGCAACGTCACCGTCGAGGACGCCGCCGGCCTCTACAGCGGCGTTCGCCGGGTGAAGACCGCGCTGCACCCGGGGCACCGCTACTACGTGCGGGTCCGCGAGAAGTCCGGCAACGCCGGCAGCGCGAAGATCCCCTACCTGCTGCGGCTGACCCACGTGAACGCCACCGCCGCGCGCTCCTACAAATAGGACTGGATTTTTTCCCGCCAGAAGATACATTCCGCGCGTCGAAAAAAAGGAGTCCTGCCATGACGCGCGAACTGGTCACTGTGGTCCCCGAACAATCCAAGCGCCGCGACGAGCTCAAGGAGTTCATCCTCAAGCACCCGTACCTGCGGTTCGTCTCCCTGGTGGGCGTGGACCTGCTGGGCAACGACACCGACGAGCGCATCCCCATCGAGCACTTCCTGAAGAACCTCGAGGACATCTTCGCCGGCGGCGTGCAGACCGACGGCTCCTCGGTCAACCTCCCCGGCATCGCCGAGCTCAACGACGCCAAGGTCGACTTCCTCATCGACTTCGAGCGCCGCTGGGTGGTGGACTACAACCACGAGCTCCTAGACGACAACGGTCTCCCCACGGGCACCATCCGGATCCCCGTGTACTTCCGGCACCACGACCGCTTCTACTGCTCGCGCTCGGTGCTGCGCGACACCCTCGAGCATGTGAAGCGCCAGTTGATCCCGCTCCTGGCCGCCGACGGGCGCTTTCTGGCTGTCCACGGCATCGCCACGCCGGGCGACATCGCGGACGTGTACTTCACCCTGGGGACCGAGCTCGAGTTCTGGGTGTCCTCGCCGGCGCAGCACGTCTCGGCCCATGAGCTGCGCGTGACCCAGGCCCTCAAGGAGAGCTACTGGAAGCGCACCCGGGGGGCCATCCGCACCTGCCTCGAGGAGGCGCTGATCCAGCTGCAGCGCTACGGCCTCGAGCCCGAGATGGGCCACAAGGAGGTCGGCGGCGTCCACGGCAAGATCAGCGAGCAGGGGCGCCTGCACGACGTGATGGAGCAGCTCGAGGTGGACTGGCGCTTCTCGGATCCGGTGCAGGCCGCCGACAACGACATCCTGGCGCGCTTCATCATCAAGGACGTGTTCATGCGCCACGGCCTGTCGGTCACCTTCGTGGCCAAGCCCGTGGAGGGCATCGCCGGCAGCGGCAAGCACATGCACGTGGGTCTTGGCCTTTTGCTGCGCGACGGTCGCCGGGTGAACCTGTTCGACCCCGGGGAGCCGGGCCACCACCTGAGCGGCTTCGGCTATGGCGCGATCATGGGCCTTCTGCGCCACTGGGAGGTCGTGAACCCGTTCGTCTCCCATTCGAACTCGGCGCTGCGCCGCCTGCAGCCGGGGTTCGAGGCGCCGGTGTCCATCGTCACCAGCCTGGGGACGGACCCCGCGAGCCCCTCGCGCAACCGCACCGTGCTCGCCGGCCTGGTGCGCGGCGACAGTCCGCTGTCCATCCGCTTCGAGGTGCGTGCGCCGAACCCCCACACCAACGCCTACCTGGCCTGCGCCGCGTTCTACCTGGCCATGCTCGACGGCATGCGCCACGCCTGCGGGCGCGCCCCGGCGGCGCTCCTGGCCGAGCTCGCCAAGCAGCCCGGGGAGATGGCCGAGTACCTGGAGCCTGCCCGCGCCTATCTGTCCGAGGAGGACATTTTCGAGCACTACACGGCAGCCGAACGGGACGCGCGCTTCGGCCGCAGTCCGAACACCGTGTGGGAGATCCTGACCCACCTCGAGCGCATGCCGCGGCTCTACGAGGGCACGCCTCTCTCCGAGCCTGTGGTGCGCTCGTTCTACACGTCCGCGCTGCGCAAGTGGCGCATCGACACCTGCGCCAAGGAGTTCGGCACGCTGCGGCGCGAGCTGGGCGAGCTGCGGCGGCAGCCCGAGGGCGAGAACGCCCTGGACGAGAAGCGGTGGGCCGAGTTCGACCGCCTCCGCAGCGAGTTGATCCGCGACGACGAGGACTACGAGTGCGAGATGACCCGCCTGGTCCGGCTGTTCGACGAGGCGCGCTACGCCGAGGCCTCGGACGCCCTGGTGGCCTTTCGCGCCCGGGTGGCCGAAGCCCGCGCGGCGTACCGGGTCTACGCGGGGAACCTGTTGTAGGGCGACCGGTGACCGGGGGACCGGTCGCTTAGCGGAATCGTCCCGATTCCGCCGGTCGCTTAGCGGAATCGCATCGCGATTCCGCGCGGACCGGGAAGCACGGACGCGGCGTTCTCTTCGTCACTCCGTGGCCGCGCTCGTCCGTGTTCCGGCGGCGTCCGTGTTCGTCCTTGTTCGTCCGTGTCTCCTGACCGTGTTCCCGGTCCGTGTCGTCCGTGTTCCCGGTCCTACTTCGCCCGTGGGTGGTGCGCTGCGTGGGCCTTCACCAGGTCCTTCGTGAGCACGTGGGTGTACATCTGCGTAGGCGCCTTACCCTGCGATCCCGCCCCCCGGCGCGCCCCGAGGGCCGTGCCGCAAGTTGACGACGGCGGTCCTTTCGCCCCGGGGGCTCTCCCACACTTTGCTCATGCTTCCCCCGCGCGCGCCGAGGGCCGTGCCGTAAGTTGACGCAGGGGGTCCGTTCGCTCCGGGGTGCCGCCGACATTTTGATCGCACCACCCCGACGCGCGCGGACCCCCGGCCCGCACGTTGAAACCGCGCCACGCGTCGCCCCGAGGGTTCGCTCGCACGATCATGGGGGGGGACACGGACTACACGGACGCGGCGGGAACACGGACGGACAGGGACGGACACCGACGGTCACGGACCACGGACCGCCGCACGGCGACCGGAAGATCGGTCGCTTTGCGGAATCGCGTTGCGATTTCGCGCGGACCGGGAAGCACGGACGCGGCGTTCTCTTCGTCACTCCGTGGCCGCGCTCGTCCGTGTTCCGGCGGCGTCCGTGTTCGTCCTTGTTCGTCCGTGTCTCTTGACCGTGGTCCGTGGCCGCGCCAGTCCGTGTTCCGGCGGCGTCCCTGTTCGTCCTTGTTCGTCCGTGTCTCTTGACCGTGGTCAGTGGCCGCTCTTGTCCGTGTTCCCGGTCCTACCTCGCCCGTGGGTGGTGCGCGGCGTGGGCCTTCACCAGGTCCTTCGTGAGCACGTGGGTGTACATCTGCGTGGTCGACAGGTCGGCGTGGCCGAGCATGGCCTGCACCGAGCGCACGTCGCCGCCGTTCTCGAGGATCACCGTGGCGAACGAGTGGCGCAGCTTGTGCGGGGACAGCGGGCGGGTGATGCCGGCGGCGCGGGCGCGGGCGGCCAGCAGTTTCCACACGGCCTGGCGCGTGAACGGCCTGCCCGTGCGCCCGGGGAACAGGTAGGGGCAGTCCGGGAAGCGGGCGACCAGGCCGGGGCGCACGTCGGCGAGGTACCCCTCGAGCTCGCGGCGGGCCACCGTCCCGAACGGGATGTAGCGCATCTTCTGGCGTTTGCCGATGCAGTAGACCACGTTTCGGTGGAAGTCGAGGTCGGGGATCTTCAGGCCCACCAGCTCGGACACGCGCAGCCCGGTGGAGTAGAGCAGCACGATCAGGGCGTGGTCGCGGATCCCGCGGGGGTCGGTGACGTCGATGGCCTCGAGGACCGCGCGGATCTCCTCGTCGGTGAAGACCGCCGGCAGGGCGTGGTTGAAGCGGGGGCCGTGGTGCCGCGAGAAGGGGTTCGCCGCGAGGTCGTCCTCCTCGCACAGGAAATTGAAGAAGCCGCGCACGGCCGAGAGGATGCGGGCATGGGATCGGCCGGCGTAGCGCCCGTGCACCTCGATCAGGAAGGCCTGGGCCATCGTCGGCGTGAAGTCCGCCGGGGTGACGGCACCCTGCACCCGGGCGAACTCCGAGAGCAGGGCCAGGTCGCGGCCGTAGCTCTCCAGCGTCTTCGCACTGCGGTTGCGCTCGATGCGCAAAAAGTCGAACCACGCGTCGCCGGCCTCGTCCCAGTTCATGGGGGCAGGGTAGGGCGGAATGCCGGCGGTGTCAAAAAGTCGCGCGGCCAGGCGCGGGGCGGGGGCCATATTCAGGGTGGTGCGCGGTCCTCGTATTAGACATTCAGCTTGCGTTTTCGCCAGATAAATGATTCGCTATGCGGTCGAAAAAGGTGTCACGCCCATGACCGAAGCCTCCAGCCGTCCCATGACCGATGTCCTCCACGCCATCGAGCTCGTCCACGTCGAGCGCAAGGGCCTGTCCGCCGCCGAACGGTTCCTGGCCGCCTCGCTCCACCACCACCTCATGGGCGACGGCCGGGCGGTGCGCGCCTGGCTGTCCGAGGTCCACACCCCCGAGGCCGGTGAGCTGCTGCTGCGGGCCTCGCTGCACACCGACAACCCCCAGGAGCTCGAGGTCCTGTTCAACCGCCAGCTGCCCCACGCCGAGAAGTGGACGGTGGGGGAGACCCAGTTGTGGTGCCAGGTGTGGCTTTTCCTGTTCCCGAACCCGGATCTGGCCAAGAAGGCGCTCCTGGCCGCCAGGTCCGCCGATCTTCTCGAGGAGCACGTGACCACGCTGCAGCAGTTGCAGGACTTCGACGAGCTCGAGAAGCTGCTCTCGGACGGGGGCATGCACGAGAACCGCACGCGCCTCGCGCTGGTGCTCGGCGACCTGCAGGGCAAGTGGCAGGAGGCCATCCGTCACCTGCCGCGGCAGAGTCCGCTCGAGACGCTGATGAAGCTCGAGTTCGTCAGCCGCGCCGAGCAGGACGAGGACCTGTTCTGGGCCACCGAGATGAACCTCTTCGGCACCCTGGGCGAGACCGAGTTCCGCGACGCGGTCCAGTTCCTGCACGCCCAGCGGGACCGCGAGGAGATCGCCATCGAGCAGCTCATGACCCTGGCCGAGCATCCCTCGTGGGGCAAGGCGCTGGCCATCCGCGTGGCCTTCACCATCGCCGCCCGGCACAACGAGGACGCCACGCTCCTGCGCCTGTACTACAAGCTGTACCAGGTCGCCAAGAAGCCCGAGTTGAAGATCGCCGCCTGCCTGCGGGCCGGCCTCATCGCCGAGAACCGGCTGAAACGGTTCCGCGAGGCCGAGGAGTTCTATCGCGTAGCCCTCGAGCTCGAGGCCGGCAACTTCTTCGCCCTGCGGGGGCTGTTCCGCATGCTGCTGGTGCGTCGGGCCTACGCCGAGATCGTCGAGCTCGCAGGCGCCTGCCAGGATCCGTACATCCACAAGGCGGCCGCCTTCCTGGCCGAGGTGCGCCTCTACAACTTCACCCTGGCGCTCTCCCTGTGCCCCGAGGACGACCGGGCCACCCGCGCGCGCCTGGCCGCCCACATGGGTCGCTGGGACGAGCTGGGCAAGCTCTATTCCGGGGGTCACTCCCCAGCGCCGGCGTCGGTCTCCGAGCTGGTGCTGGCGACCATCGACGCCCGCCGCGCCGACTATGCCGGCGCCGTGTCGCGGCTCACCAAGCTGCGCAAGGGCGCGCCCTTTCTGACCGCCGTGCTCTGCGCCCACTGGCAGGCCGCCGACGGTCGCCGGCCCCAGGCGCTGGAGTGGCTCGAGGAGGCCGCCGGGAGCGCCCAGGACCCGGTCTCCCGCCGCAGCCTGTGCCTGCAGGGGGCGTTCTGGTGCATGCAGGACGATCCCGCGACCGCCGCCCGCTGGCTGGGCCGCTACCTCGAGGCGGGCGGTACCCTCCCCGAGAACGCCGAGACGGGCCGTCAGTGGTTCGATCTGCTCATGAGCCACCCCAGCCCGAACCCGACCTGGTTCGTCTCCCTCGCGCCGACCCTGGACACCCTGATCCGCGAGGCGGACACGGCCAAGAACTGGCAGCAGAAGATCGGAAGAGCGTCGTGTAGGGAAAGAGTGTAGATCTCGGTGG
>CALKWH010000238.1 GCA_938004375.1 uncultured Pseudomonadota bacterium | reverse complement strand
GATCGTATTCGGTGACTGGAGTTCAGACGTGTGCTCTTCCGATCTGAAAAGATGATTCACCCGGGGATCGCGGGCGGCCGCGCCCAGCGCGCCCGGGCAGTCCTCCTCCACCAGCACCAGGATGGCGCAGTCCTCGGGGGCGATGGTGAGCGCAAATTGTAGATAATTCTCCGAAACCAGCAGCAGCCGCGCCCCGTCCTCGAAATCGGCGACGGCGGGCGCGGTTTCCTTGGTCTGGCACTTCAGGCCGGCGGCGAAGAACACCTTTTCGAGGCGCCGCAGGGTCATCACGTCCTTGTCGCAGGCGATCAGCCGGGTGCTGGTTTCGTTCATGGGCACTTCCTGTCCGAGGGTGGGGCCGGGAACGAAAGGACCGCCGACCCGAAAATCGAAAAGAGTATAATGAAGTCTTCCAAAATGCTCAAGAATCATCTAATATTCATCGACGGGACAAGCCGAATTTCCCCACGGAGTGACCATGACGACGTTATTGTTCGCTTTTCTCATCTTCTCCGCGCCCGATCCGACCGCCACCGTGCTCCTCGAAGAGGGGAACAAGGCTTACAACGACGGCGACATGGCCCGCGCGGCCACCCTCTACGAGGCCTACCTCCAGCTCAACGCCAAGGACCGTGACATCGTGGTGCGCATGGCCGAGCTCTACCAGGGCTCGGGGCGCAACGACCAGGCGGTGCCCTACTTCCGCCGCGTCACCGCCGAGTTCTGCGGCACGGGCTGCCAGACGAACTGCCTGAAGGAAGCCGAGTGCAAGCGCCACAAGGAGGTGCTCACGCGGATCTCCCGCGACTCGGCGGCCGACGACCAGGTGCCGCTCGCCGCCAAGGTGCCCGAGATCGCGGCCAAGATCTTCTCCCAGGCCGTCGAGCTCAAGAAGAACCGCAAGTACGAGCAGGCCCGCGACCTGCTCACGGTGGCCCTCAAGCTCGACCCGGATCTGGTGGGCGTCTATCGCCACCTCGGCGAGGTCTACGAGCAACTGAAGGACCAGAAGCAGGCCGACGAGTTCTACCTGTGGTACCTGCGTGTGCGACCGGCCGGCCCCCTGGCGGCCCAGGTCCGCGGAAAACTGAGCAAGGCGGCTACCGAAACCCTGGCGCGGATCACCCTCACCTCCTCCTGGGGCTGCTACATCGTCATCGGTTCGGAGTCCCTCACCGACGCCAAGGGGCGACCGCTGCAGACCCCGGTCAAGGAGCTCAGCCTCCCCGCCGGCCGCTACGGCATCGGCTACGTCTGCCAGGACCAGCACCTGGCGCGGCGCTTCTGGGTCGACCTGGCCGCCAAGGAGACCCGCACGCTGGACTTCGCCTTCGGGGCGATCTCGGTGAACCTCAACCCCTGGGCGCGCATCCTGGCCGCCGCCGTCGTGCCCGAGGCCAAGCCGTCTTTCATGGACCTGGGTCTTTTCGACGTGATCGGTCTCCCGGTCGGCTCCTACACCGTCAAACTCAACGCCTTCGACAAGTCCAAGACCAAGACCCTGACCCTGGAAGTAAAACCCAAGGAAATCGTCAAGATCACCCAGTGGTGATCCTCCCCCTGTGACCCGGCGCACACGCCGGTCCCGAATCACCGCACCACGAAAGAACAGGCTGGGAACGCAGGGAAAATGCGGTATGCTGCGCCCGCGAGGTGAGCCCATGACCTTCTGGTTCCTGTTGTTGCTTGCATCCCCCCCCGACGTCTCCTCCTTCGACCCCGCCGCATTCGCCGTGCGCGTCCCGTTCACCGAGCGCGTCTCGGAGGCGCTCTCCCGCGGCGAGCTCTCCCTCGGGCGCGCGCTCGAGTTGCGGGAGCTGGCCGTGCGCAACCCCGGGCGGCTGCCCGAACCCTGGCGCGCCCGCGCGCTGGCGCAACGCATCCCCGGCCACGCCGCCACCGGGATCCTGGTGGAGAACTTCCAGGTCCGAAAGCGCTGGGGCCTGCGCGAGGATGGAGGTTTTCCCGACCCCCTGGCGCTGACCCTCGACTCCGAGACGGCCCCCATCCGGGTCGAGTACCCGGAGCCGTACTACGAAGAGCTGGCCCGCGCCGTGCTCGCGGGGGCCGAGACCGCCTGGCAGAAGGAGATCGTCGAGTGGGGCTTCCTGGCGCCGCCCCACGTCACCACTGACAACCGCTACCGGATCCTCGTGGGGGACACGGGCATGCAGGCCGCGGGCTACATGAGCCCGGTGGACTACTGGTGGGACACGCCCTGGGACGACTGCACGTCCTGGATCATGATCGACTGGCAGAACAGACCCGAGTGGGTGCGCGACACCGTGGCCCACGAGCTCTCCCACGCGACCCAGGCCGCCATGGACTGTCTCGAGCACATCGGCTTCTGGGAGAACACCTCCACGTTCATCGAGGGCCAGGTCGAGCCCGACCTGGGCGTCATGTTCCAGGACGGCGTGCTCGAATACTTCCAGATGGAGCCGCACCGCTCCGTCGCCGGGGGCGAGTACATGGACTATTACTGGTACGGCGGCTTCTTCTGGCCCCACGTGCTGGCCTCGCTGTACGCCGGGGAGGATGAGCCGGCCGTCTTCGTGCGCCGGATCTGGGAGGGCGCCATGCAGGAGTCAGGAGGCTACGGGAACGACGTGAACTACCTGGAGTCCATCGACGCGCTCCTGACCGCGCGCGGGACCGACCTTAACACCGCCCACGAGGTCTGGGCCGTGCAGCGCACCCTGGTGGGCCCCTGGGCCGACTCGCCCATGGCGAAGGTCCAGTGGGCCGACCGCTACAACCATCAACCCCCGACGGTGGGGGAGCTGGTCGTCTCCACCGCGGACGGGGTGGACGGACCGGTGGGGCAGTTGCCCCAGGTCTACGGCGCCAATTACTGGCGCGTGGCCTGGGCCACGGGTTTCACGCGCCAGGTGCGCGTCACCCTCACCTCGAATGCCCCAGGCCCCTGGACGCTCATCCTGTTCCACCCCAAATGGGAGGACCCCCTCGAGGCGCGCCTCGTCGACGGGACCGCCGAACTGGTGTTCGATCCGACCCCCGAGCGGACCCCGTGGCTGGCGGTCGTGCGCGGCGGCACCGACGCCTTCGATCCCGAGTTCATCGCTGACGGCGCGGGCTACCGGCTCGACTTCGGACCCGCGATCCCCGACCCCGTCGTCGACGAGGTCACCCCCTTCGAGCATGCCCAGGGCGACCGGGCCCAGGTGACGCTGCGCGGTTTGCACTTCCAGGAGGGCGCCACCGTCGCCTTCCTCCCTGACGACCTCGGGGTGACCGGGGTGGATTTCGTGAACGACGGCGAACTGACCGCGACCGTGGACGTGCCGAAGAACGCCCCCCTGGGCGTCTACCAGGTCCGCGTCACGAACCCCGACGGCGGCAACTTCACCCTGAACCGTGGTCTCTACGTCAAACCGGCGCCAGAAAAGCCCGCCATCGACGGGGACGGCTGCACCGGCGCCCCCGGCGGCCCGCGCACGACCCCAACCTCGCCCTGGTGGTTGCTCGGCCTGCTCGGCCTGCTCTGGAGAGTCCGACAAGTCTGACAGGTCAGGCTCTTCTTCTTCTCACGAAAACCAACGTCAGCAGGGAAAGCCACAGGGTACCCACGGGGCGGTCTTCCCCCGGGGCCGTGGCGCAGCCGCTGGTCTTCTGGTCTGGGGGTGGATCGAGGTGGAAGGCGTCAGCGAGGGTGTCCGCGCCCGTGTCGGGGTTGGTCACCGTCACGCTCATCCAGTTCCGGCCCGTGTCCGCGCCCGGGGTCACCGTGACGCGCAGCGTGCGCGCGTCCAGGAACGTCACGGCGTCGGTGTCGAAGATGTACGGGGAGAACTGCACCGTCGCACCCTCGACGAAGTGATCCCCGGTGATGGTCAGCTCCGTCGTGCGGCCGGCGACGACCACCGCCGGGGTCACGGCCTCGATCACCGGCGCGGGAAAGGTGGGGCCGGCCTCGACCGTGTACGCGGCGCCGGTCATGGGATCGTCCGAGTGGAAGCCGGGCGTGCCCAGGCGCACCACGGCCAGCACCCGGGTGCGCTCGTCGCCGGGGACGTAGCGGAGCTCGGCCGTGCCCCCGGTGACCGGGACCTGCAGGATCTGTGCGTCCTTGGTGGAGAAGAGGACCGTGGCCCAGGCAGCCGTGTCCGGGGTGGTCAGGCGCACCGTCACCTCGCGGCGGAACCCCTCGGGTACGCTGAGGGTCAGGTAATTCACCGCGTACGGCTCGGGCCGCGCGTCGGCGGTGGGCTCATGCCGCACCGGCAGATCCACCGCCAGATCCGCCTCGATCGGGGGCACACTGGAGTAATCCGCGGCGTGGGGCATGTCCGCGACCGGCGCCTGCCAGTTCGGTCCGAGCAGGAACCGGGACACGGTGAAGTGCAGGAACGCCTCGTCCAGGGAGGCGCCCGCGCGTGCCGCCAGCACTTCGTCGATGGCGCGCAGGTAGCTCACCTCGTTGGCGTTGCCGCCGGACTCCTGCATGGCGCCCTCCCAGATCCGGCGCACCAGCACCGCCGGGTGCTCCTCCCCGCCGTAGAGCCCGCCGAGGAAGTGGGGCCACAGGAAGCCGCCGTACCAGAAGGAGGCCAGCTCCTCGTCCTCGTAGCCGCCGCCGGCCACGCTCTCCTCGGGGTAGTCCTGGAAGTACGGCAAGAAGGCGTCCTGCCAGCCCCGCCCGCCCTGGCCGACCTCGGCCATGATGAACGTGGAGGTGTTCTCCCAGAAGGTGATCGTCTCCAGGCAGTCCATGGCCCCCTGGGTCGCGTGGGAGAGTTCGTGGGCCACCACCGGACCCACGTCGGTCGAGTCGTTCAGGCGGTCGATCACGACGTAGGAATAGCAGTCGTCCCAGGGCGTGTCCCAGTGGAAGTCCACCGGCACCATGTAGCCGCCTCCCCCCATGCCGGTGTCGTCCACGTAGATCCGGTACCTCCCCTCCGAGGTGACCAGCGGCGGCGGCAAAAAACCCCAGGTGTCGATCTCCAGGCGCCAGGCCTCCTCGGCGGCCGCGAGCACGGCCTGGGCCAACGGGAGCTCCGTCTCCTGCACATAGGCCACCCGGATCGGATAGGCCGGGCTGTCCAGATACTGTGCGACCGGTGGAAACTGCGCGTCGTCGCGCAAGCCCAGGCGGCGGCTCCACTGGAAGTTCTCCACCAGCACGGCGGTCCCCGCCCAGGCGGGCACGGGGGCGGCCGACCGCAGGGAGCGCCACGGCTCCGGCAGTCGGTCGGGCGCAATCACCGCTTGGCGTCTGTACCACAGGAGCGCCTCTGGCGTGATCACGCCTGAGTCGGCCGCCTCCTCGAGGGACCGGAGAACCGGAACGCCCACCCGGGATCGGAGGATCTCGCCCGGGGGCGCGGCGGGGACGGCGAGGACGGACCACAGGCACAGAAAGAGTATTTGCATGGCCAGGACCTCCGCCGGTCACTGTATCACACAGTCGGAAAAACACAGCTTGCCGCGCGAACGGAATCAACTAAAATGAATGGCACGTCCTTTTGGGGGCCAACCATCGACGATGAGGAGTCCATCATGAGAAAACTTTTCGCCGCCGCCCTGTGCATGGGTTTCTTCGCCACCGCCTGCATCGTCACCGACGACACCTGCGAGTGCTTTGACGGGGATCCTTCGACCTGCCTCAACGCCGTCGACCTCGGGGATACCTGCGATGGCTGCTACTGGTATGTCGTCGATTGCCAGGAACTCTGTTGGAACCAGGGGGCCGATGACGGTTACTGTGAAATCGGAGCCTTGTACGACGAGTGTATGTGCGAATATTACAAATAGTCACCTCGATCTTCCTCTCCAAACCCCCACGGGTTCCCCATGCACCTCATTCAAATGAAAATATTTCTTTCATTACTCTTCCTGATCACTTTGGCCTGTGACGCCGGACACCAGGGCGCGACGGGCACCCCCGACGCCCAGATCGACGCCGGGCCCGACGGAGCCGAAGACGCCGGCTCCGACGCCGACGCGGGTCCGGTGATCCCACCGGAGTGGTTCGCTCCCGACCCCCTGGGCCGCACCACGGCGGACAACCGCCTCGACGCGCCCCCGGAGATGCTGATCATCTCGGACGACGCGCTCGCCGGGGCCTGGGAGGCGTACGCCGCCCTGCGCAGCCTGGACGGCGTGAAGACCGCCGTCGTGCGCCTGTCGGAGCTCCCCGCCCAGTTCGCCGGCGTCGACGAGGCCCAGACGCTGCAGAACTACCTGCGCGATCGTTGGCGAAACGGAGGGCTGCGCTTCGTGCTGCTGGGCGGCGACGCCGGTCGCGTGCCCTTCAGGCGCGTGGAGAACGCGATCTTCGTGCCCACGGGCGAGTCCTACGTCGCCGACGGTCCCTCCGAGTCGTACTTCGCCAACGTCGAAGCCCCCTGGGACGCCGACGGGGACGGCCGCTTCGGGGAACAGGACGAGGACTTCGGGGTGGCCACCGCCCGGGAGGCCCAACTCGCGGTGGGCCGCGTGCCCGCGGACACGCCCGCCGAGATCGAAAACTACCTGCGCAAGGTGTTCGTCTACCGGCACCACATGCCCGGCTACGGCGCCCGGTCGCTGTTGCTCTCGGACGTGGCCAGCACGCTGCCGGTGATCGGCGACGTGGACGCCGCCGAGGGCCTCGAGAGCACCTTCGAAGCCTTCTTCCCGGCGCCCTTCCATCAGCAGGTGCAGAAGCTCTACGCCACCTCCACGGCCTGCGCCATGTACGACGCGGAGCCCGCCGAGCCCGGAGCCGTGAAGACCGCCCTCGAGAGCTACGTGCCGCTGGTCTTCCACAACGGGCACGGCTCCCACCGCTGGATGACCGACGACATCGGCCGCGACCTCGTGGACGGCCTGCAGAACGAGCTGCCCTCGGTGTTCGCGTCCTGCTCGTGCCTGTCGGGCAACTTCGCCGACGTCGCCTCCTCGGCGTCCTCTCCCTGGGAACCCCAGGCGCCCGAGAACGACAGCACCGGCGAGCGCTGGGTGCTCGGAGCGCGCGGCGGCGTGGCCTACCTCGGGAACACGGGCACCGGCCTGGGCCCCATCGGCGGCTCCCAGTTTCTCCACGCGTTCTTCGAGGGGGTGTTCGACCGGCTGCTGCCCTCCATCGGCGAGGCCTTCAACCACGGCCGGGGCCGCATGCGCGAGCTCCCCTATTCGCTGTCCTACCTCGACACGGTCATGACCGACGACTCGGAGTGGTGGACCCACCATGTGCTGATCCTCCTGGGCGACCCCTCCCTGCCCGTCTGGACGCTGGACCCGACGGCGCTCACGATCGAAGCCCCGTCCGCCTACGGCCCCGGCTGGCAGACCCTGTCCGTCACCGTCCGTTCCGGCGGCGCCCCCCGCGCGAACGTCACCGTCACCTTCCGCAAGGAGGGCGACTTCGAGGTGACCACCGTCACCGACGCCGCCGGCGTCGCCTCGGTGTCGTTCATCCCCCGCGGTCCCGGACCCGTCCGGGTCGGCGCCGTCGCCCCCGGCTGCGCCTTCACCGAGACCGAGCTCGTCCCCGACCTGCCCTAGAGGTTGTGCATTTCCCCGAATTCGGCTAGGTTGCGGCGAGCGTGAGGTCACCATGAACCCAGGATTCGAACAGGCCTTCGAGATGTGCGCCCCGTGGTCCTACGGCCTGATGGCCCTGACCAGCGTCACCGTGGCCCTGATCCTCGAGCGCACGATCGTGCTCTTCTTCTCCTACAACCTGCACGTGCCCGCGTTCATCGAGCTCCTCGACCGCCTGTGGAAGGACGACAAGCTCGACCGCGCCGAGAAACTGGCGCTGGCCCTGCCCAAGCGCAGCCCGTTCGCCCAACTGGCCCGGGTGGGCCTGGCCCACGCGACCTCCCGACCGGACCGGGCGCGGGCCGCCCTCGACGGCATCGAGGCCGACGGGGTGGCCGTGTTCCGCCGGCGCCTGAACCGCTTCCCCCTCGTGGCCGCGCTCACCGCCGGCCTGGGCGCCGCCGGCAGCCTTCAACTGGGCGGCTTCGGCTCCCTGCCGGCCGACGTCCCGCGCTTCGCCGGGCTCGCCGTACCCGCGCTGCCCTTCGCCGCCGGCGCCATCCTGGCCGCCCTCCTGCTCGCCGGCCAGCTCATCCTCGCCGCCCGCGCCCGCGTCATGGAGCGGCGGCTCGCCCGACTGAAAGCGGCCTTCCTGGACCTGCGTGAGGCGCACCCGGTCCCGACCCTCGGAGAAGGAAAATGACCAAGACCGTCACTCCCAAGTTTCCCCCCAAGCTCGAGCTCCCCGAGGAGCACCAGGCCAAGCTGGCGGTGCTCATCGACGCCGACAACGCCCAGGCCGCCATCGTGGACGGCCTGCTCGCCGAGATCGCCAAGTACGGCGTGGCCAGCGTGCGCCGCATCTACGGCGACTGGACCTCCACCCGGCTGCAGTCCTGGAAGAAGACCCTATTGCAGTACTCGATCCAGCCCGTGCAGCAGTTCGGCTACACCCAGGGCAAGAACGCCACCGACTCGGCCCTGATCATCGACGCCATGGACCTGCTGTACACCCGCCGGTTCGACGGCTTCTGCCTGGTGTCGTCGGACTCCGACTTCACCCGCCTGGCGGTGCGCCTGCGCGAGGAGGGCCTGCTCGTGTACGGCTTCGGCGAGAAAAAGACCCCCGAGCCCTTCGTGCAGGCCTGCGACAAGTTCATCTACACCGAGGTGCTGCGCCCCGAGGAGGACGCGCCGGATAAACCCGCCACGGCCACCCGGCCCGTGGAAAAAGGCGTCTCCAAGCCCGTCGTGCGGCTGATCGCCAAAGCCGTCGAAGATGTCTCCGAGGAGAGCGGCTGGGCTCAACTGGGCTCGGTGGGCTCCAATTTGACAAAAGTACGCCCAGATTTTGATTCTCGCCTCTATGGCTTCAAAAAGTTCTCCGATCTGATCCGCTCGCTCCCCGAAGCCTTCGAGCTCGAGGAGCGTCCGCTGCCCGGCCAGGGACAGAAGGCGCTCTACGTGCGCTGCAGGGTCCCCGAAAAGCGAAGAAAAAACTGAATGATATCATCGCCCTGCAGCCACCGGGCGACCGACCGGCGACAGGGCTCTTTTCATCTTGAGTTTTCCCGGCACTCGGGTATAAGGGATCCGTTTTCCAAACCGTCCCGGAACCCCGGTGCCGCGCATGAAACCTGATCGACTCCTGAACGCTGTGTCTCACGAGATCCCGAAGGACAGTCGTTTGTGGAATTTCCCGGAGGCGGCATGGGACTGACCGTCGCCGAGAAGATCCTCTCGACGCACCTCGACGGGGGTCGTCTGATCCGCGGCGAGGAGGTCGGCCTCACCATCGACCAGTGCCTGACTCAGGACTCCACGGGGACCATGGCCTGGCTGCAGTTCGAGTCCCTCCGGCTGCCCCGCGTGCGCTGCGCTCTCGCCGTGTCCTACGTCGATCACACCTCGCTGGCCTTCAAGGGAGAGAGCGCCGACGACCATCTCTTCCTGCAATCCATGGCCCGTCGCTTCGGCGCCTGGTACTCCAAGCCCGGCAACGGCGTGAGCCACCAGGTCCACTACGAGCGCTTCGCCGTCCCAGGAAAAACGCTCCTGGGCTCGGACTCCCACACGACCACGGCCGGCGCGGTCGGAATGCTGGCCATCGGGGCCGGCGGCGCCGATCTCGCCGTGGCCCTGGGCGGGGGCCGCTTCCATCTGACGGTACCGCGCATCGTCCGCGTGAACCTGGTCGGCCGGCTGGGCTGGGGCGTCTCGGCCAAGGACGTCATCCTCGACGTGGTCCGCCAGCTCACCGTGAAGGGCGGCACCGGCTGCATCCTCGAATACGGCGGGCCGGGCGTGGAGACCCTCTCGGTGCCCCAGCGCGCCACCATCGCCAACATGGGGGCCGAGACCGGCGCCACCACCTCGATCTTCCCCTCCGACGAACGGACCCGGGACTTTTTGCGCCGGCAGGGCCGCGAGCGGGACTTCCTCCCGCTGGCCGCCGACCCCGACGCCGCCTGGGACCGGCAGCTCACCGTGGACCTCTCGAACCTGGAGCCCCTGGTGGCCATGCCGGGATCCCCGGACAACATCCGCAAAATCTCCGAGGTCGAGGGCTTCGAGCTCCAGCAGATCTACATCGGCTCCTGCACCAACGGCTCCTACCACGACCTCGCCCTGGGCGCCGCCCTGCTGCGCGACCGCCACGTGGACTCCGGACTCGAGTGCATCCTCTCCCCGGGCTCGCGCCAGGTGGAGCAGCACCTGCTCGACGACGGCTCCTACGCGACCTACGTGGACGCCGGCTTCCGCATGGTGGAGCCGGGCTGCCACGCCTGCATCGGCATGGGCTTCGTCCCCGGATACCAGCACCACAGCCTGCGCACGGTCAACCGCAACTGGTTCGGCCGTGGCGGTTCCTCGGACGCGCGCCTGATCCTGGGCTCGGTGGAGACCGCCGTCGCCTCCGCCATCGCCGGACGGCTGGCCGATCCGCGCCGCCTCGAACCCGTGCGCACGCCCGACGCCTACACCGACGGCTACCACGTCGACGACTCCATGCTGCTGCCGCCCCTGGACGAGACCCAGGCGTCGAAGGTCGAGATCCGCCGCGCGCCGAACATCCAGCCCATCCGCTCCCAGGCCGAGCCTCCCCCGGTCCTGCGCGGCGAGGTGGTGCTGAAGGTCGGGGACGGCATCTCCACCGACGACATCCTGCCGGCGGGGCCGCTCACCCAGCACCTTCGATCGAACCTCCCCGAGATCGCCATGTACGCCTACCATTACCTCGACCGCGGCTTCGCGCGTCGGGCCATGGAGAAGGGAGGCGGCTTCATCGTCGGGGGCGAGAACTACGGACAGGGCAGCTCGCGGGAGCATGCGGCCCTGGCGCCGTGGCAGCTCCACATCTCGGCCGTGATCGCGAAGAGCTTCGCGCGGATCCACCGCGCCAACCTCCTCAACGCGGGGGTGGCGCCGCTGCTCGCCGACACCGACGCGCTGGACTTCGGCGACGTGCTCGAGCTCGACCTGTCCCAACTGGAGCGCGGCGAATGGACGGCGAAGAACGAGACCAAGGGCACGACCTTCATCGTACGGGCGGACCTGAGCCCGCGCGACCGGGAGATCCTTCGCAGCGGAGGACTTCTGGCCCATACAAGGAAGTTGCACAGTTGACCCAACTGTCTTTACCAAAGGAGTACCGACATCATGGCAATTCGAGGAATTCGTGAGTATGACGGCAAGAAACTGATGGCCCAGGTCCTGGATCGCTTCGCGGCCAAGCCCGTGGGCATGAACCCCAACTTCGCGCTGGTGACGCCGGAGACGGACCTGGAGAAGCTCCCCGAGTCCGAGCCCTGGCTGAAGACGACGAAGCTCGTCGTCAAGCCGGACATGCTGTTCGGCAAGCGCGGCAAGAACAACCTGCTCAAGCTCAACGCGACGTGGGACGAGGCCGCCGCCTGGATCCGCGCCAAGCGCGAGGAGACCGTGACGGTGTCGGGCGTGGCGGGGCGGCTCACCGAGTTCCTGATCGAGCCCTTCACCCCGCACCCCGAGGACAAGGAATACTACGTCGCCATGCGCTCGTTCCGCGACGAGGACGTCGTGTACTTCTCGCTCAAGGGCGGCATCTACGTCGAGGAGAACTGGGATCAGGTCAAGGAGATTCACCTCCCGGTCATGGTCGACGGCAAGCTCGTGGACTCCAAGTCCGTCTCCTTCGAGGGCCAGCTGCCCGTCGAGGGCCCCGAGAAGGCGCTCATCGAGAACTTCGTGACCGCGCTGTACCGCTTCTACGCGGACCAGGGCTTCGCCTACCTCGAGATCAACCCCTTCACCCTCGCCGACGGCAAGGTGGTCCCGCTGGACCTGGTCGCCAAGATGGACGACACCGCGAGCTTCGAGCACCTGGACACCTGGGGCACCACCCTCACCTTCCCGGCCGGCTTCGGGCGTACCCTCAACGCCGACGAGAAGAAGGTCAAGGACCTGGACGCCAAGACCGGCGCCTCCCTGAAGCTCACCGTTCTCAACCCCGACGGGCGCATCTGGCCGATGGTCGCCGGCGGCGGCGCGTCGGTCATCTTCGCGGACACCGTGGCCGACCTCGGCTACATGCACGAGCTGGGCATGTACGGCGAGTACTCCGGCGACCCGAACGAGGAGTTCACCTACCAGTACGCCTGCGTCATCCTCGACCTGATGACCCGCAAGCACGACCCCAAGGGCAAGGCCCTGCTCATCGGCGGCGGCATCGCCAACTTCACGGACGTGGCCGCGACCTTCAAGGGCATCATCCGCGCCATCACCCAGTACGCCGACAAGCTCCGCGAGGGCAAGGTGCGGATCTACGTCCGCCGCGGCGGCCCCAATTACAAGGTTGGCCTCGAGCAGATGCGCGCCCTGGGCGGCAAGCTCGAGCTCCCGATCGAAGTGTACGGACCCGAAACCCACATGACCAACATCGTGCCCATGGCCATCGCGGCGCTGCAGTAAGCGGGCATTGGAGGATATGAACATGACGCAGTCCTATCAGTTGTTTTCCAAGAACACGCGAGCCATCATCTTCAACCTGCAGGTCAACGCCGTCCAGCGCATGCTGGACTTCGACTACGTCTGCCGCCGCGAGAAGCCGTCGGTGGCCGCGATCATCGATCCCAACGCCAAGCAGGGCGGCAACCACAAGGTCTTCTGGGGCACCCGCGAGATCATCATCCCGATCTACCCCACCATCGCGGCGGCCACGAAGCGCCACGCCGACGCCGACGTGCTGATCAACTTCGCGTCCTTCCGCTCGGCCTACCAGACCTCGATGGAGGGCCTGCGCGAACCCACGATCAAGACGGTCGTGATCATCGCCGAGGGCGTGCCCGAGCGCCGCGCCCGCGAGCTCGCCGCCGTAGCCCGCCAGGAAGGCAAGGTCGTCATCGGGATGTACGATGACTTCTGAGAGATTACAGAACTCCTTGTCTCGTAGAATAACCTCGCCACATGGGTTTAACCTGTGTGCGTCGTACGTCCTGCCTACGTTTTCAAGGTCGTGTTTTATACTGGATTCAAAAAAGATACCTCGTTCCCCTGTTCCCGAAGTAACAAGTAACTCCCATTCCTTGTCAAACTCTGGCTTCGTTATATCTTCTTTTAAAACAACAGTATTGTTACTGAGGCTTCTGTGTGGATGTGTTTTCCAAAAGTCACCTCGTTTAGCGT
>CALKWH010000237.1 GCA_938004375.1 uncultured Pseudomonadota bacterium | reverse complement strand
AGGGTGACCCCGTCCATCCCCGTGATCTTCACGAGCAGGTCGGCGAGCTTCTGCAGCACCTTCAGGCAGCCCTGGGTGTTCTCGTGCAGCTGCAGGGGATGCGCCTGGACAAACGCCGGGATGCGCGCCAGCTTCTCATTGATCTTGGGATTGTATTTCATGGTGCAGGAGCCCAGGGGATACAACCCCAGATCGACGTTGTAGTTGTAGGTGGACAGGCGGGTGTAATGGCGGACCACCTCGACCTCGTTCAGCTCCGGGAATCCGGGGATGTCGTCGCGGAGCAACGCCGCGGGCAAGTAATCAGTCATCTCGCCGGACGGCACGTCGAGGGGGGGGAAGTCGCAACTGGATCGGTTGCCCGGCGCCTGTTCGAACAGCAGTTTCTCGTCGATGGATATGGTGTTGCGTACGCGTTGGGTCATGAATGTTCTCTCCTTGCCGCCGGGCTCAGGGCCGCGCGAAAAATTCGCGGGTGGCCGCGACCAGCGCGTCGATCTCGGCCCGCTGGTTGACCTCGGTCACGCAGAACAGCATGTCCTGGTCCAGCCCGGAATAGAACCATTTCAGGGGGACGCCCGGTACGATCCGGCGCTCCTTGCAGAACCGGGCGAAGGCGTGCGGGTCGCCCGGCAGGGTGAGCACAAACTCGTTGAAGAACGGCGCGCTGAAACGCGGCCCGACTCCCGGCACGGCGCAGAGCTGCTCGCGGGCGTAATGCGCCTTGGCCAGGTTCTGCCGGCACAACTCGCGGAGGCCGCTCTTGCCGGTGTAGGCCAGGTACACGGACGCCATCAGCGCACAGAGGCCCTGGTTCGTGCAGATGTTGGAGGTGGCCTTCTCGCGCCGGATGTGCTGCTCGCGGGTGGAGAGCGTCAGCACGAACCCGCGCCGGCCCCGGGTGTCCTCCGTCATCCCGACGACGCGGCCGGGCATCCGGCGGAGGTGCTCGGATCGGGTGGAGAAGATGCCGAGGTACGGGCCGCCGAACGAGACCGGGATCCCGAACGACTGCCCCTCGCCGGCGACCACGTCCGCGCCGAGCTCGCCGGGGGCCTTGAAGGCGGCCAGGGAAGCCGCTTCGGTCACCGCCATCACCAGCAGCGCCTTGCGCGCATGGGCGATCCGGGCGCACTCGGCCACGTCCTCCACCGCCCCGAAGAAGTTGGGCGACTGCACCACCACGGCGGCGGTGGCGTCATCGACCGCGGCCGCCAGGGCAGTCAGGTCCACGCGTCCGGTGGGATCCCACGGCACTTCCTCCACGGCCAGGTTGAAGTTCGCCACGTAGGTGCGCATCACCTGGCGGTAAAACGGATGCAGCGATCCCGCCACGATCACCTTGGCGGTGTTGCTCCGCGCCCGCTGCGCCAGCAGAACGGCTTCGGTGACCGCGGTCGCGCCGTCGTACATCGACGCGTTGGTCACGTCCATGCCCGTCAGCTGGGACACCATGGTCTGGTATTCGAAGATGGCCTGGAGCGTTCCCTGGCTGACCTCGGGCTGGTACGGCGTGTAGGCCGTGAAGAACTCCGACCGTGAGATGATCCCGTCAATGACGGCCGGCACGTAATGGTTGTAGGCGCCCGCGCCGAGGAAGGTCGTGAACTCCAGCACCCCGTCGTTCTCGCGGCTCAGCTGGTAGAAGTACCGCTCCAGCTCGAGCTCGGATTTGCCCCGGGGTATGGGCAGGTCGGCGGTGAGCCGCAGCGCGGCCGGGATGCACTGGAACAGGTCCTGCACGCTGGCCAGGCCCATGCTGTCGAGCATCGCCCGGGTCTCCGCCTCGGAATGGGGTATGTACCGCATCAGTGTTTCTTTTCCTCGCCCAGGTACGCCTCATAATCATCGGCGGACAGCAGGCCGTCCAGCTCGCTTTTTTCAGAAAGGCGGATCTTGGCGATCCAGCCGCCGCCATGGGGCTCCTGGTTGATGAGTTCCGGCTTGTCGGTCAGCAGGTCGTTGGCCACGATCACTTCACCGCTGACGGGAGCATACACATCGGAGACCGCCTTGACCGACTCGATGCTGCCCAGCGTGTCGCCGGCGGCCAGCACCTTGCCCACTTCGGGCAGCTCGACGAAAACGATGTCCCCGAGCTCTTCCTGGGCGTGATGGGTGATGCCCATCGTGACTTCGCCGTTCTCCACCCGGACCCACTCGTGTTCCTTGGTGTACAGATAATCATCCGAATACATATCGACCTCCCGGAGTGATGTCAGTAGCTGCGTTTATAAAACGG
>CALKWH010000236.1 GCA_938004375.1 uncultured Pseudomonadota bacterium | reverse complement strand
CGTCAACAACGTCAACAACGTCAACAACGTCAACAACGTCAACAACGTCAACAATCAGCAGGTGGTCGAGCCCGGCGATCCGGGGCCGGCCGACATCACGGTGTTCGTGGACGCGACAGCACCCGGGTTCGCGATCTCGCCGCGGATCTATGGCATGAACCTGGGCGGTCCCGAAGCGCTGCCGAAGACGGGCATCCCGTTCTGGCGGGTCGGCGGCAACCGCTGGACGGCCTACAACTGGGAGAACAACGCCTCCAACGCCGGCAGCGACTGGTACTACCAGAACGACACGTATCTCGGTGGCGGGAGCACCCCGGGCGAGGCGGTGGCTTCCCGGGTGCGCCTGGCGCTCTCGGAAGCGGACACCCGGGTGATGGTCACCCTCGCGATGGCCGGGCGGGTGGCCGCCGACACCGACGGTCCGGTGGCTGGGGACGGCTCCGAGGCGGGCTCCGACCGCTTCGTCGACGCCTGCCCCGAGAAGCCGACGGCCTTCGCCTATCCGCCCGACCTCACCGACGCCTGCGTGTATCAGGACGAGCTGGTCCACTGGCTGCTCGACGAGTTCGGCCAGGACGCCGGGCGCATCGCCTTCTCGCTGGACAACGAGCCCGATCTGTGGGCGGACACCCACAGTGAGATCCATCCCGAGCCCGCCACCTACGCCGAGGTGGGCGAGAAGAGCGTGGCCCTGGCGGCCGCCGTGCGCGCGGCGGCTCCCCAGGCCGAGATCTACGGATACGCCGGCTACGGGTACGCGGGCTTCATCAACCTGCAGGGCGCTCCCGACGCGGCCGGCAATGGCGACTTCATCGACTACTTCCTCCAGACCTTCGCCCAGGCCGAGGCCGATCACGGCGTCCGCCTCCTCGACGTCCTGGACGTGCACTGGTACCCCGAGGCCCGCGGCGGCGGCCGGCGCATCACGGCCGACGACGACGACGACGCCATCGCCGAGGCCCGCATGCAGGCCCCCCGCAGCCTGTGGGACCCGGACTACGCCGAAGACTCCTGGATCGCGAACGACGTGCTCGGCGGCCCGATCATGTTGCTGCCGTGGTTCGCCGGGCGTATCGCCCAGCACTACCCCGGGACGAGGCTGTCCATCAGCGAGTACTACTACGGAGGCGGCGCGCACATCTCCGGCGCCATCGCCCAGGCCGACTTTCTGGGCATCCTGGGCCGCGAGGGCGTGTGGGCGGCCAACCTCTGGCACCTGGGGTCTACCGACGACGCCTTCATCCATGCGGCGTTCGACCTTTACCTGGACTTCGACGGCAACGGCGCAGGCTTCGGCCCCCGCGGGGTCCCGGTCCAGGTCTCCGACTCCGCCACGTTCTCGGCCTATGCCGCCAAGCGCGAGGGCGTCGACTACGAGACCCAGGTGGTGCTGATCAACAAGCGCGACGTGCCCGTCACCGTGGCCGTGCAGGCCCGGGACTACCACCAGTTCGCCTTCGGGCGCGTGTGGCAGCTCACCGCCGACACCCCGGCTCCCGTGGCCGCGGCCAACCTGTCCCTGCCGGTCACCAACGCCGGCGTGATCACGCTGCCGGCCCGCTCGGCGACCATGCTCGTGTTGATGCCCCCGCTGTAGACCGGCGTCGTCGCCCTACTGCGCGGCGGCGGTCGTCACGTCGAGGAGCGTCAGCGGCATCCACACGCGGATGATCCACATCTGATCATACGAGGAGACGTAGTACTGCGAGGTGTTCACCCCCTCGAGGGCGTCGAGGAGGGTGGAGAGGTTGGGCCGGTAGTAGTTGTTGCGGCGGCCCATGGAGACGGCGTAGAGGCCGTTGGGCTCCCGGTTGATGTGCGAGATGGGTGTGCCCGCGCGCAGGTGGATCCGGTGGGCGGAGGAGTCGGGCCGCAGCTGCGCGGTCACGGGGCGGGCGAACTGGAAGCCGCCCGAGAACCAGCTCTCGGTGAGCAGTTGGCCCACCCGGAAGGAATACTGGTAATTGTAATAGTACTGGCTCTGCGTCCCCAGACGCTTGGCCGGCACCCAGGCCTTGAAGCGGATGTCGTAGTCGGAGACGACCGACACCTCGACCCAGTCGGTGCCTTCGGTCTCCTTCTTGAAGAACGCCTTGTCCAGGAGCTCGGCGATGACGACCTTGGAGTTCTTGGCAGCGTACAGCGGGCCGGGGGCGCACTCGAACACGTAGCGGTTCCAGCGGGAGGAGTAGCGGTAGTTCGGGCTGGAGTTGGTCTCGAACTTCACCCCGATGCGCGCGGTGGGGACCCACACGCGGATGGGCGTCTGGTGATGGACCTCGACCTCGGTCATCTCGCCCTGGACCTTGCCGGGGAACACGATCACGCCCTGGTTGAGCATGCCGCGGGCCTCGGTGTCGGTGGCCGTCCCGAAGAACAGGGTGTTGGCGTTGATCAGGAAGGCCGCGCCCCGGGGGGCGACCCAGCCCTCGAGCACGAACGGTTGCAGGACGGCGACCCGGTGCCAGCCGCCGCGGGTCTCGAGCACGTGGGCGGGGAGCCCGCGGGGCACCTGGAGCAGGACCTTGCCGTTGGGGGCGTCGAGGAGCTCGGCGCCGGCGTTCACGTTGGCATAGGACGAGACCGTGGGGACCAGGATCCGCAGGGGCTTGCCTGCCGCGGCCTTCTCGAGGCGCGCGATCTCGGTGGTCTGGGGCGTCTGGGTGGCCAGGAGGGGGAAGAGCAGCCAGAGAAGATGCATGTCGTCAGGCCCTCACGTGAAAGTTCCCGGTGTGCCGGACGACGCCGTCCACGGGGTCCACGAGGAAGAAGCGGCCCCAGAAGGAGGGGCCGTCGCAGAAGGTCAGCACCCGGACGTCCACGGTCCAACTGACCTGGTTGGAGACGCACGGGGGCACCCACATCACCACGCGGGCGGGACCGCAGCTCTGCTTGCGGGTGGAGAGCACCTCGAGGTACTGCGAATCCCCGTCCAGGATCTGCAGGACCCGGCTGCGCTCGAGATCCTGGAAGGTCGTCTTCCACGCCGAGACGAACTCGACCTTGCGGACCTCGCCCTCCAGGTTCAGATGGAGCAGGTAGCTCTCGTCGGCGGGGATGTCCTCGAAGTCGTGGACGTCGAACTCGGGGAACTCGTTGCGGGGGGCGATTTCGAGGCGGCGGGCCTGGATTTCACGCTGGGCCAGGGAGAAAGTCTCGGCGGTGTGGAAGGCCAGCACCCGGGCGAAGACCTTGCGGGAGGGGAGCCGGTGGTCCCAGTCGAGGACGACCGCGACCTGATGATAATCCTTGTCGGGGAACGGCAGGAACGTGGGGAACGCGGCCAGGGTGGCGTCCAGGTCGAACTTGGGCAGATCCTGGAACGCCAGCCGGGGGTGAATGACGACGTTCTTCTTGCATTTGGCGATCAGCGCGGCCTGCATGGTTGCTCCGGCCCGCATGGTAACGCAAATCGGCCGGGGACTCAACAGCCCTGCGGGATCTGCGGGATCTTTGAGCCGCGCGGGGCTTTGCCGGGTTACCAGGAGTTGATGACCGAGGCGGTGCCCACCAGGGGCAGGATCGGGACGCGCACCCGGAGGGTGGCGGACAAATCGTGCTGGAAGTAGAGCGTGAGGCCCCGGGGCAGGGTGTCGTCGGTGTAGCCGATCATGGTGCCGTCTGGCTCGAAGTAGAAGCGGTGGATCACGCCCGCGGCCACGGCGGTGAAGGTGTCGGCCGGGATGCCGGCGATGACCGAGGCGCGGGTGTAGCGCAGGACCTTCACCCGGCGGGCGTTGAAGACGCGGCTCTGCGGGGTCGTGGGGGTGTTGGCGACGGTGCAGTCCACCGTGCACCAGCGGAACGAGGTCTGCGTGAACTCGAAGGTGACGCGGCGGCGCAGGGAGATGGCCGTGCGCCGGGCCTCCTTGGCCATGGAGATGAACTGCACCACGGTCTGGCGCATGTCGTCCTCCTTGGCCCGCGCGTTCATGCTGATCAGCGCGATGGTGGCGAGGATGGACATGATCACGAGCACGACCATCAGTTCTACGAGGGTGAAGCCATGACGGGCGCGCATCAGAACGTCCCTCCCCTGCCCGGCCGGTTCGGGATCTTGGCGATGAACTGCATGACGCGGCGCTTGTACCGGTCGGGAGCGCCGGCGGAACGGTCCTCGTAGGCGGGGCGCGCGACGGCCACCGGCGAGCTCTGGGTGGGCGTGCGGATGACGACGGAAACGCGCAGCGCACGCATACGGCCGACCTCGGCGGCGAGCGTGTCTCGCGAGTTCACCCAGATGTCGCCCCGGTCGTCGGGGGGATCCGAAGTGTCCACGGAGAAGGCCAGTTGCAGATCCTCGACGCCGATGGCGAGCGGCGTCCAGGTGTAGCCGGACGAGTCTTCCTGGAGCATGCGCACGCCGTGCATGAGCATGGGCTGGTTGGGCAGGGTGGTGGTGTCCACCCGCAGGGCGTGGAAGGGGAACTCGCCCAGGTTCATGATCGGGATTGGAGAGGTGGGGGTCTCCGCCTTGTTGTCGAACAGGCCGCACTGCTCCATGGTGATGACCTGGTTCATGCAGAAAGGGCCGCCGTGGGCGGGGGCGAAGTGGATGCGATCGCCGTGGGCGTTGGATACGGTGTTGGTCATGCGCATCAGGCAGGTGACACCGTTGATGGTGAGGCCGAGCACGTTCTTGTGGTAGAAGCCGGTGTTGTCCTTGACGTCCGCCCACTGGCGGGAGAACTGCCCGTCGACGTAGGTCACTGTGAGGTTGCTCGATAGGGTGTATTCGATCCAGTCCGGATCGGTGTCGGTGCCGCCATCGACGATGTCGGGGACCGCTGGGAACACGTTGCTGTTGTGCACGCCCAGGGTGTTCACCGTCTCGACGCCCCCGTTGCAGTTGTAGAACGCGACCTGAGCCCCCAGGCCGGCGCCCACCTGGCGCATGCTCTTCTGCAGGAAGAAGCGGATGCCGTCGAGGTTGGCCTGCATGTCGGCGATGCTCTCCTCCTCGTTGGTGGATCGGTGGAAGACGAACTGCACCGACAGGGCGCCGGCGACCACGACCGACGAGATCACGACCGCCACCATCATCTCAATAAGTGTGAAGCCGGATTGTGCGTGTTTCATGGCCGATACACCATTGTCCTGAGCAGGACGTTGTGGGTCTTGGGGGGGCGCTCGTCGCCGGTCCAGGTGATGACGACCTGCACCTCGTAGGTGTTCGAGAAGGCCCCGGGGGCGCCGGTGATGACGGGGGTGTAGACCATGCCGTGGGTATCCTGGTACCAGGCGGCGTCGGTGCCCAGGGCGATGGCACAGGTCTGCGGGTCGGCCCCGCCGCCCACGCAGGAACTGACGCACCCCGCGGCCACGGTGCCCCCGGCCAGGCAGGCCAGGGTCTGGGTGGGCAGGTCCTTGGTCAGTTCGAGGACGTCCTGGGCCTTGGTGAGCGCGTTCTGGAACTGCCGCGTGCGCACGTTCGAGCTCTGGGCGACCGTGGCGACCTTGAAGAGGGTCAGCACGCCGATCAGGAGGATGGTGAAGGCCACCATGACCTCGAGGAGCGTCATGCCGCGCTGGCGGCGGGCTCTGGGATCATTCTTCCTTCCAGTAGACATCTTCCACTCCCGTCGAGGAGGCCGAGGCCGCCGAGGTGTTGTTCCATTTCGAGTCGCCCAGCACGGTGGTCTTGCCGCCCAGGCTGTTGACGAACACGTGCTCGTCGTACACGAGCAGGCCGGAGACCACGTTGCCCGGCGCCGAGACCGCGGGCGAGATCTGGATGGGCAGGCCCGAGGAGTCGGCGTCCACGGACAGGATGTAGATCTTGCCCGGGTTTCCGGTGTCCTCGTCGCAGATGTCGGCCTTGTTGCCCTTGGAGCTGCCGACGTAGACCTCGTCGCCGGAGATGAACGCGTCGGCCCAGATCTTCTCGTCCACGTCCAGGCCCATGCTGTAGATCATCTCGGCCGTGGAGCAGCCGCCCTCGGCGTCGCGGTCCACGAAGCCGTAGAAATGATAGGGCGGGGCGGCCAGGTCGTTGCGGTCGGGGTGGTCGGCCGTGCCGAAGTACAGGGTGACCACGGTCTGCCCGGTGCCGGCGTCTTTTGCGACCTTGATCGCCGGGGTCGTGAAGATGGGCTCGGGGCCGACGTTGGCCACCATGCAATGGTTGAGGTTGGCGCCGTTGAAGTAGTGCTTCCAGATGCGGCCGTTGGTGTCCGCGACGTACACGCGGTCGGCGTAGCCGTCCTCGTTGAAGTCCACGACCACCGGGCTGCCCCAGACGCCCAGGGCCTGGTTGGCCTGGACGCCCGAGCCGGTGTTGAGCTTGATCTTGCCGCTGGGCAGGGTGTTGCCGTTGTCCGCGTCGATGACGTAGAGATAGACGTCGCCGTGGGCGTCGCTCATGCCCGAGGTCGTGACGGTGGCCCAGGTCTTGCCCTGGCCGCCGTAGCCCGTGGAGTTGAGCCAGGCCAGCGCGGGGGGCTGGAAGGTGCCGTTGTAGTCGATGTCGGTCCAGTCGTGATCCCACAGGATCTGCGGGTTCGTGGGCAAGGTCACGTCCAGGGCGGACAGGTAGGGGTGCACGGTGCCGTGGGTGTAGAAGATGGCAGTCTTCCAGGCGGTGCCCACCAGAATGTCCTCGAGGGCGACCGAGCCGTTGACCTGCGCCCAGGGATTCTGCTCGGGGTAGTAGTCACGCACGTAGTTGTTCTTCAGGTGGTTCAACTGCGACGGCGGGATCCAGGCCCAGACCTCGTCGCCGGTGCCGTAGGACCGCGTGGCGCCGCTCTTGAGGAAGTAGCCGCGCTGCTCGGCGCCGCCCGTGGAGGGGTCGTCGCCATGGCGGTAGGAGCCCGCGTCGAAGGCGTGGAGCATGCCGTCCTGGGCGCCCACCACGGCGACGGAGGGGCGTTCCTTGCGCAGCGGATCGTTGGCCCAGGTGGTGTACGAGCTCTTCACCGCCTGCGAGATGCCGGGCAGGTTGAGCCAGTTGGGGTAGCCCGGAGGCGTCACGACCGCGCCGGTGGAGCGGTGGATGGCCCCGAGCGGCCAGGCCCGCCGCGGGACCACGGCCGGCCACGCCTGGCGGCGGGGGTACTCGTATCCGCGGGTCCACTGGATGATCTGGCGGGCGTCGTCGTCGTTGGCCAGGAAGTTCTCGTTCAGGTCGTACACCGCGCGGCCGTTGTGGCGCAGGGCGCGGTCAGCCGGGGAGAGCACCTCGTTGAGCAGCCAGGTGTTCGTCCCGTTGGTGAACGAGATGCGGGTGGTGCCGGAGTGGGTGTAGATCACGCGGGAGGCCGGGTCCTTGGCGGCGAGCCTCACGCCCGCGTCCCACTTCTCGGTGGTGGTGGTCACCGTGGGCGTCTCGGGGGCGTAGAGCTCGTAGAGGCTGTAGTGCCCGCGGTTGCGCAGGTCGTTGCCGGTGACGGTCCACGAGGACGTGGGCGTCTCGAGGGTGCCCTTGAACAGGGCGTTGGCCAGCGGCAGCGAGGTGGAGAAGGCGTACTCGCCGCCCTTGAGGGCTTCGTAGCCGATGTCCACGTCGCGGACCTCGGGGACGCAGCTCTCGTCGCTGGAGATGATCTCGACCTTCCAGCGCAGGTAGGCGCCGGTGTAGCCCAGGCTCGCCAGGTCCACGGTGGTCTCGTCGGAGCCCGGCGGGAACTCGACCTTCACCCACACCGGTGGCTCGGACACGGAGATGTAATAGTCGATGCGGGTGTCCGGGTACGCGGTGCAAGGCGGGATCGGGATGTAGTCGTTCTTCTTGATCTTCACCTTGGTGATGGTGGTGTTGGCCAGCTGGGTGGGTGGGATCTCGGAGGACATGACGTTGGAGATCGCTTCGCCGCCGTTCTGGCGGTTCACCAGGAACACCAGGTGGTTGAAGGAGTTGTGGATCCAGTCCGGCCACTTCGGGTGCGAGGTGGCCGTGGCGCCGCCGTCGTACATGATCTGGAAGCCCAGCAGCCAGCGCGTGGGGTCGTTGGAGGGGGCGCCCAGGGCCATGTGCTGCCGGTAGCCGTTCTCCATGATGTTGAACGTGACGGTCTCGTGGGGGATCTGCAGGAAGTTGTAGGCCGCCGTGTTCAGTCGCGTGAGGGTGGGGGCGTCGAGCCACCCGACGTAATAATTGCCGTCGGAGAAGTTGAACGTGTTGTTGAGGGTCTTCAGCGCGCCGGTGCCCACCTGGCACATGGTGACGTTCCAGGTCCAGCCGTTGGAGGACACGACGAACGGGCAGCCGATGTTGATGGTCTTGGTGGCGGTGGTCGTGGACGGCCACTTGTCCGGGTTCAACAGCGACTTGTTGAAAAAGGGCATGACGAACGTGCGGGCCTGCTCCAGGTACATCAGCGTGTTGTTGTCGCCGGTCGTGCGCCGGTTCATGGCCACGGACTCGTAGCGCACGGAGTAGTTGCGCCAGTAGGTGTTCAGGAAGAACACCAGCTCGGTGCCCGCGTCGAAGGTGCCGATGTCCACGGTGCGGTCGAGGTCGTTGATGCTGCCGTCGCCGTTGGTGTCGTAGTCGGGGACGCCGTCGTTGCTGGTCGTGGAGACGTCGCGCCGCGGGGGGAGCGTGAAGTTGGGCCACTGCCAGTTGGGGTACTCACCGCTGGTGAAGCCTCCGTAGGTCCACCAGGTCCAGGCGGGGGACGTGGAGAGGTCGCCGTCGTCGTCGGTGATTTCGAAGATCATGCCGCCGCCGGTGTTCATCATGTACTCGAGCTCGTTGGCGATGCGCGGGTAGGTGCCGCCGTCGGAGAACCAGGTGCTCGAGGTGTTCGAGAGGGAGTCGTGATCCCAGTCCCAGAGCTTGTCGACGTACGTGTCACCACGATACTTGCTGTAGACGGGGATGGTGCAGCGCTTGCCGGACCAGGAGCAGCCGGACAGGCATTTCTCGTTCGGGTTGCACTGGTTGTCGTTGCTGCAGGTGCGGGAGGTGCAGTTGTAGCCCGTGATCCCCGTGTTGAGGGCGTTGTACGAGTACGGCATGGGGTCGAGCAGCATGGGGACGGTGTAGACGTCGTTGGTGCCCCCCGACTTGCGGTAGATGGCCTCGATCCAGTCGAACAGCCCGTTGTTGTTGCCGGTGCTGTTGTAGCCAGTGTCACGCAGCACGTAGGCGGGGTAGGTGCAGCGGTTGCCGCCCGAGCAGGCGGCGCAGGTCTCGCCCGCGTCGCAGTTGGCGTTGCTGGTGCACGGCCGCGTGGTGCAGGTGACGCCGTTGGGCTGCGTGTACGCGATGGGGCGCGTGTCCCACAGGAACCAGCCCAGGGTGGCGTCCTCGGGCAGGCCCTTGACGTACAGGACCTTGAGGGTCTGGCGCGTGCGGTTGACGATGCGGTTGACGTCCGCCAGCGCGGTGTGGTCGGTGACCAGCTTGAGCTTGCCGGAGTCGACCTTCACCGACAGGGAACTGGAGAAGTCGCCCGAGGCGAAGCCGGTGTTGTAGGTGGTGCGGTCCAGCAGGCTGGTGCAGTAGGTGCTCGCGGCGAAGAGCGTCTGGCGCACCAGGGCGCGGAAGAGCCGGCCGGGTTCGGCGGCGGCGGTGCCCGCGTGGGTGACGACGAAGAGGGCCAGCAGCAGGGGGAGCGTCTTTCTCATGGCGTCACCTCGTGCCTTCCGCGGGGCCGCGCGTGTCGAGCGTGGGCGCCACGGGACGGGAGAGCGGGGCGGGGGCGGGCTGCGTGATCGGCGCTGCGCCCTTGTTCATCAGGCGGATCTCCTCGCGGACCTTCAGGCGCTCGCGCAGCACGGACTGGGTGCGCAGCAGCCGGATGCTGGTGCGTTTCATGGGTTCGTGGGTGATCACCGGGATGACCACGGGGTTGGTGGCCCGCCGTTGCAGATAATGGATCAGATCCTGCACCTGGCGCTCGGTGGTGAAGGTGCCGGGACGGCAGTTGACCTTCGGGCCCACGGACAGGGGGTCGGCCAGCCACTGGCGGATCTGCCGCTCGTCGAGCCGGCCCAATTCCAGGGCCAGGTCGCCGCTGTTGACACGCTTGCCCGTGGACTGGGTGATGTCGCCGAGGCGGTACCACCACATGGCGCACTCGGCCAATTTCTCCTTGTAGACGGCGTTGCCGCGCTGGTAGCGGCCGAAGTTGGCGCCGGCGGTGGCCGGGAGGGCCAGGGCCAGGGCGAGGGATAAAAGGAGGGTGTGTCTCATGGGGTCACCTCAGAATTGGGTTCCGGAGCTCAGGTTGACGGTGCCGACGTCGTACCCGCTGAACGAGGTCTGGGCGCTGCCGCCGTGGGCCTGGGCGGTGTAGCCGTGGGAGGACACGGCGACGTCCTCCTTGTAGACCTCGATCTCGAGCAGGGTGAGCGCCATGATGATGGGCGTGGCGGACATGGGGTCCAGGATCTCCCCGCGCACCAGGATGGTCATGTGCCCGTCCAGGTCCACCGTGGGCTGGTCGTCGGGGTCGCCGGCGTTGTCGACGAACACGAAGCTGTAGCGGGCGCGCACGGCCGGCAGGCCACCGGTGCCGCCGAAGTTGTAGTCGTGGTAGGCGCCCACCTCGGGGGGGGGAGCCGCGAGCAGGTCGCCCCAGCGGTTGAGGCTGCTCCAGCTGGCGGTCGCCAGGGACTTGGCCCGGGCCAGGCCGGCCTCGGCCACGTAGCGGGAGACGATCTTCTCACGGGACTGGCCGGCGGAGCGGATGTTGGCCCGCGTGTTCAGCAAGATGGAAGCGGCCGCGCCGACCATGGCGATCATGATCAAAAAAACGGCGATCATGGAAAAGCCGGCCTGGGCGGCGGCGCGGGAACGAAGGGGAACGGGACGACGGCGCATGCGGGGTTTCCTCCCGGCGCTGGTGGACAGCAAGAACGGGACCCGGGGGAGGGGGCGCCTGAAAATACTTTTTCCTGGAAAATCAAGGAGAAATGGACAGGGAGAAGCCGGCTTCGGTCGCTTTTTCGGGAAAAAGTGGAAAAGATTTCCACTTCACTGGAAAAACTTGCCGATCATCCAGGTGGTGGAGGCGAGCCCCGCCCAGAAGCACAGAAGCCCCGCGCCGTTCTGCAGGGTGAGCAGGGCCAGTGCGGTGAGGACCTGGCCGCCCTGGAGCAGGCGCACGGTGTCGAACATGAGCGTGGAGAACGTGGTGAACGCCCCCAGAAAGCCCACCAGCAGGAAGGTCTGGGCCTGCGGGTGGGTCACCAGGCGCGCGCCGACGAGGCCGAAGATCACGCCGAAGAGCAGGCTGCCGGTGAGGTTCACCGCCGTCACCCCCCAGGGGAACGAGGCGCCGCTGGCGCGCTGCACCCCGGCGGCCATGGCGACCCGGGCCAGGGTGCCCAGGGCCCCGGCGACGGCGAGGACGAGCCACTTCACGGGACGGGTCCGGCTACTTGCGGAACGGGCTCTCGAAGACGGCCGCGCCGCCGAGCTCGTGCTCGATGATCATGAGGCGGTTGTACTTCGCGATGCGCTCGGAGCGGCAGGCGGAGCCGGTCTTGATCTGGGAGCCGCCCATGGCCACGGAGAAGTCGGCCATGAAGGTGTCCTCGGTCTCGCCGGAGCGGTGGGAGATGATGTAGTTCCAGCCCGCCCGCTTGCACTTGTGGATGGTCTCGATGGTCTCGGAGACGGTGCCGATCTGGTTGAGCTTGATCAACACGGCGTTGGCGGCCTTTTCCTGGATGCCGCGGGCCACGAAGGCGGGGTTGGTGACGAACAGGTCGTCGCCGACGATCTGCGTCTTGTCGCCGATCTCGGCGGTGAGCTGGTGGAAGCCCGCCCAGTCGTTCTCGTCGAGGCCGTCCTCGATGGACTGGATGGGGTACTTCTCGGTCCAGGTCTTCCACAGCTGGATCATCTGGGCCGTGTCCTTCACGCCCTGGCCGGACTTGGCGAGGTTGTACTTCCCGTTCTCGAAGAACGAGGCCGCGGCCGGATCCAGCGCGATCACGGCGTCCTTGCCCGGGACGTAGCCGGCGGCGGTGATGGCCTCGAGGATGACCTCGCAGGCCTCCTCGTTGCTCTTCAGGTTCGGGGCGAAGCCGCCCTCGTCGCCCACGGCGGTGGCGTAGCCCTTCTTGGACAGGATCTTCTTCAGGTGGTGGAAGGTCTCGGCGCCGCAGCGCAGGGCCTCGGCGAAGGAGGGCAGGCCCACGGGCATGACCATGAACTCCTGGAAGTCCACGGAGTTGTCGGCGTGCTTGCCGCCGTTGATGATGTTCATCATCGGGACCGGCAGGCGCAGGGCGCCGGGGCCGCCGAGATAGGAGTAGAGCGGCAGGCCGGCGGCCTTGGCGGCGACCTGGGCCACGGCCATGGACACGCCGAGGATGGCGTTGGCGCCGAGCTTGGCCTTGGTCGGGGTGCCGTCGAGGGCGATCATCATGCCGTCGATGGCGGCCTGGTCGCGGGGATCCATGCCGATCACGGCCGGGGCGATGATGCGGTTCACGTTGTTGACGGCCTGCAGCGTGCCCTTGCCCAGGTAGCGCTTGGCGTCGCCGTCACGCAACTCGACGGCCTCGTGCTCGCCGGTGGAGGCGCCCGACGGGACGCAGGCGGCGGCGCACATGCCGTTGTCGAGGACCACGTGCACACGCACGGTGGGGTTGCCGCGGGAATCCAGGATCTCGAGGGCGGAACATTTGGCGATCTTCGGAAACATGTTCAACTTCTCCTTCGTGGGGGTCGGATACGGGTGACGGAACTCGAGCGACCGGACGGGTCCGACCGGCACCTGGTGTCCGCGGGCTCGATGGGGGGAGCATACGCTGATGAAAAAAGTTGTCAACGCCGCAGCACGAGGCGCAGCGAGGCGAGCACGAGGCCGGCGCCCGCGAGCATCTGCCAGGTGATCGCCTCGCGCAGGAACAGGGCGCCCCAGAGCATGCCGAAGACCGGCATCAGGAAGGTGACCGTCAGGGCCCGGGTGGGCCCGATGCGGGCGATCAGTCGGTAGTAAATGAGGTAGGCCAGCGCGCTGCACACCACCGCCAGCGCGGCCACCGACGCGATCACCGCCGGGGTCGCCGGGGCGCGCGGTGGCGCCAGCGGCAGGCCGGGGGCGAGCACGAGGGCGGCGCACAGCAGGCTGGCCGTGGAGATCGCGGCCGGGTCCAGGTGGGAGGCCCGCCGCTTCAGGTAGGTGGCGCCGGCGGCGTAACAGAAGGGGGCCACCAGGCAGGCGGCGATCGAGGGCCAGAACATGGCGCCGCGGTCGGTGACGCCCAGATCCGTCACCAGGGCCACGCCCAGGGCGCCCAGGCCCAGCGCGCCGAGCTTCCCCGCCGTGAGGGGCTCGCCCAGGAAGAACACGGCGAGCACGGCGCCGAACAGCGGCGAGGTCGCGTTGAGGATCACGGAGTAGGACGCCGGTAGGTGCTGCGCGGCGAAGGAGAACAGCGCGAAGGGCAGCGCGGTGTTCACCACGCCCAGCACCAGGTAATGCCCGCCGTGCTCGCGCCAGCCCAGGGAGCGGCCGCGGAGCACGAAGAAGGCCAGGAGCACCAGCCCGCCCAGCCCTACCCGCAGCTGGGCCGTCCAGATGGGCCCCAGCACGGGTGCCGCGATCCGCATGAAGATGAACGACCCACCCCAGATGGCGGCGAGCACCACGAGCTGGAGCGTGTCGAGGCGGGAGACGGCGGCGGGCATGGCCCGGGAGCCTAGAGCAAAACGCGGAAAAGGGGAAGGGCGACCTTCCTCTTGCCTCCAACCGGCACCCCGCTGTATTCTGCGGCATCCGGTTCTCCCCCGGACTTTGCAGGAGGCCCCATGAATCCACGCGCCATCGCCCTGGTCCTCGCCGGACTGTTCCTCTTCTCGGGTTGCATCGTCTCCACCACGAAGCGCAAGGTCCGCGCCGGCCGGCGGATCATCGCCCACGTGCAGACCGCGGCGACGGCCAAGGACAAGAAGACGGCCACCCTCGAGGCGGCCATCGCCATCGCGCTGACCGCCAAGGAGGTCAAGGAGACCCGTCCCTTCTCCGAGGCGTTCTTCCGCTACCGCGACGGAGACACCGCCGGCGCCGCCACGGCGTTCTGCCAGGGCATGATGCGCAACAAGATCAAGAACCCCGCCATCGTGCTGAGCGCCATGACCGCCATCACCCTCGTCGGCGAGCGCAACCAGCTCCAGTGGAAGCGCTTCCTCAACCTCATGTGGCACGAAAGCAAGCGCTGCGCCCGTCACTACGTCCGGGAGTAAAAAAGCCCCGTTTTTGACGGTAACCAACAAATAATAGAACTCAGCGGCGCACGACCCGGAAGCCGGTGTTGTCGGAACGGCGGCGTGGCTCGGTGCCGCCGCGGTTGGCCACGGTGCATTCGGATGCATAATTGGCAAAAAAGCCCCCACGCTTCCCCCGGTATTGGCTCCAGCCCGGTCCCCGATAGTCCGTCAACGTCCCCGTCGGATACTGATTGGAGTACCAATCCCACGCCCACTCGAAAACGTTCCCCGAGAGATCGTGTAGCCCCAGTTCGTTCGGCAGCTTCGATCCCACCGGGTTGGTTCGCTCCGTCGTCGTGCGCCCCTCCTCGTCAGTAAAGAACCCGAACACGGCATAGTCCCCGATGGCGTTCGATCCATCGCTGCCCGCGAAGGCCTTTGCATAACCGGACGTGTTCGTCACCCCCGGATCATCCATGTCCGCGCCCATCGCCGCCCACATCCATTCCATCTCCGTGGGCAGCCGGTATCCGTCTGCCTCCCAGTCCGCCGTCACCGCGTTCCAGGACGCGTTGTCGGTCGTGGGGATCTGCGCGTACGTCAGCGTGCTGAAGTCCACCCCGCTGACCGCGAATACAGGCGTCAGCCCCTCGGCGAGGCTCAACTTGTTGCAGAACGCGATCGCGTCGTACCAACTCACCATTTGAACCGGATCGTTGGTGCCGCTGGAGTACGGCAGGTAGCTCGGATCCGCCCATCCCGTCACCGCAACCCACTGCGCCCGCGTGATTTCGTATTTACTCATCCGGAACGAGGACACTTCGCTCAGGTTGGTCGCCGTCGCGTCCCGCTGGAAGGTGCCCGAGGGTACGTGGATCATCGTGCCGATGTTCGGAGACTCCATCGCACGCATAATTTTTACTAAATATTCCTGTCGGCTGCCGTCCTCCGCCGACACCGTCACCGTCACCGGATTTTCCCCCTCGACCAGATCCACCGGCTGCGCAGGCGACACCTCCACCGTCGCGTGTGGCGCGTCCGCGGCCGTCCCTGTCACCGTCAGCGTCGTGACCGCCAGAGGCACCGTCACCGAATACGCCGTCGTGTCCGCAGAAAACGCCGGCGTCAGCGTTCCTGCACTCAACGTCAGCGACGCCAGGTCCGCGTTGTCGCTCTTGTCGATGCAAGCGCCCATGTCGAACACGCAACCGTCACCGCAGGTCAGGGTCCCGCCGCGAGCCGAGTAGTTCAAGCTCACACACGTCTGACCGTCCAGATCGAAACCATCACAATCCTCCCCGTGCTCCGATTGGATGATCCCGTCGCCGCAGGCCCCCACCGACTCGCAGTCGGTGAGCTCCAGGGCCTCGCAGTCCTCGCTGCAGGTCAGTTGTCCCCCGTAGTAGCCTTCCCCTTCGCAGGTCTTTTCGTCCAGGTTCGCGCCGTCGCAGATCTCCCCGTACGTCCCCTGAATGACCCCGTCGCCGCAGCGCCCCACCGCCGTACAGTTGTCCAGGTTGTATCCGCTGCAGTCCGCCATGCACATCAGTTCGCCGCCGTGGTATCCTTGCGTCTTGCAGGTCTCACCCGCCAAAGCCCCGCCGTCGCAGATCTCCCCCTCGTCGGCGTCGATCACCCCGTTGCCGCACTTCCCCGCGCACCCTGATACATCATAGGTGCAGCCTGCACCGCAGGCCAGCGTGCCCCCCGTGTACCCCAGGCTCTGGCAGTTCTGGCCGTTCAGGTCGCCGCCGTCACATTCCTCTCCCTCGGTTCCTTGCACTTCCTCGTCCCCGCAGCGACCGCCGCAGGAGCCGTCGTCAAGCTGGCAGTCGATGGTGCACCGCAGCACACCCAGCGGGTTGTAATATCCCAGGCTCTGGCAGGTGTGCTCGCCCACGGTGGTGTCGCACTCCTCGCCCGGGTCCACGAACCCGTCCCCACAGGAATCGACGTTCTTGGTGTTGGTTTCACAGCTCCACACCAGCAAACAGGTACCCAGCAGCATGGAGACAAGGGTCTTCTTGGTCATGACGGTCCTCCGGAGAATGGAAAGAAGCGTAGTCAAGTATACAGCCAAGGTCAAGCATCAGACGTTTCCCCATAGGCATTCGGCCGATCGTGGCCAACTGACGGCCCTTGTCACCTGCCCGGACAAAGCCCCGCGCGATGGGGCGCCAGCAGCAGCACGCCGTCGGGGGCGGCGACGCCCCGGTGCCAGCCGCGGGAGAGGAGCGCGGGGACCAGCGGGTGTCCGGGGGGCAGGGCGGCGGCGTCGGGGCGGTCCTCCCACAGCAGGCGATGCCAGCCTTCCTCCAGGCGTGTGATCCGGTGGTAGCGCTCGAAGGTCTCCCGCGAGAAGCAGTCGTTGCGCGCGTCCACGAAGGGCGCGAGGCGGCCGCCGAAGCGGTACGCGAGGGATCCGCCCCAGGCGTGGAGGGTGAACACCCGCAGCGGGCGGTCCACCCGGCAGGTGGCCTCGATGCCATCGTAGAGCGCGGCGGGGTAAAAGCGCGGGTCCGCGAGCCGTGGAGCGTGACGCCAGGCGACCGTCAGGGCCAGGACGACGACCGCGAGCCCGGGGATCCAGGCGGGCAGGGGCCCGCCCTTGCAGGCGGTCCGGGACGCCGGGACGCCGGCCTTCTCCTTCGAAGCCTCACGATCCGAGGCGCCGAGCAGCGCCAGGGCGGCCACCACCAGCCAGGGCAGGTGGCGAACCTGCAGGATTCCGGCGATCGCGAGGGGAATCAGGGGCAGCCACCGCCCGACGGGGAGCCGGCGAGACCTGCAGGCCAGGACGAAGCCCGCGGCAAATACCCCGGCCACGACGAGGACCGCCGGGGGCGCCGGCTGCCACTCGGTGAGGCGCCCCAGCCAGGCGAAGTCCCCGGTGGCGTAGCGCCAGGCCAGCGCGAGGCCATGGCCGTGGTGAACGTTGGCGAGCGCCAGGATCGGCAGGGGCGCCAACCACCGCAACCGCAGAAGCTCCCGCGCGGGACCCGTCGCGAGGGCCCTCCAGCGGGCGGCGAACGCGAGCGTGAACGCCAGCCCCGGCCACACCGCGCCGTGGAGCTGGCCCCACAGGAGAAACAAACCCCACAGAGGCGCCGCCTCGCGCCAGCGGGGAGCGTCCCGCTCGTGCCAGCGGGTTGCCAGGAGCACGGCCAGGAAGAAGAGCGCGTCGCTCCAGACGTAGGGACGCAGGGCGTGGTGGATGGCCAGCAACGGGGGCCAGGTGAGGGCCCAGATCCAGTCGACGCGCTTTCGCGGGCGGCCGAATCCCCAGGCGAGCCACAACAAGGGCAGCGCGTACAGGAACACCGCGCCGGGCAGCCCCGCCCCCCGGTGGGTGGCGGCCAGGATGACGTCGTGGCCGGCCGCGTGGTCGACCCAGGCGGCGTTCGGGTCCCGGTAGGCCCAGCCGTTCACGTCCTGGACGCGCCCCGTTTCGAGAATCCGCGCCCCTGCGTGCAGGCGCCACCAGACGTCGTCGGCCGTGGGCGGCACGGCGACCAGATAGGTGGCGAACAGGAAAAACGGGAACCAACCGGCGGCGGCACCCGCGCGGCGGCGGTCGGGGAGGCGCATTGCGCGATGGTGCACCGAAACCGAAAGGTCCGTCAACGTCTGAAAACGATCTTGATTAATTCGGCGCGGAAAACTACTATCCGGCCCCAGGTATTTCTTTTGAGGAGGTTTCCATGCGCCTTGCCGTCGTTTTGAGTTTGTTTGTTGCCCTTGCCTTCGCCGCCGGTTGCGTCGACCCCTGCGAAAAGGCGCTCAAGAAGATGCAGAAGTGCTGGGAGATCACCCAGAAAAAGGAAGAAAACAAGGCGGACGCGGCCAACTTCGCGCAGGTCTGCAAGATGGAGAAGAAGAAGTTCGAGAAGTGCCTCAAGATCACGGACTGCGCCGAATACGCCAAGTGCCTCAGCGCAGCCGCCGAGGATCCCCGGGCCACCGCGCTCCTCAAGGAGTCAGGCGAGTTGACCGCGACGCCCGGCGACATGGCCGCCGGGACCCCGGCCGCGGACATGCCCGCCGAAGCGCCCGCCACCGACATGCCTGCGGCGCCCGCCGACATGCCTGCGGCGCCCGCCGACATGCCTGCGGCGCCCGCGGACATGCCCGCCGAAGTGCCCGCCGCCGACATGCCTGTGGCGCCCGCGGACATGCCAGCGGCACCCGCCGACATGAAATAATTGATTCTGTCTCGGGGCCAGTTGTCCGATGCTCCGAAGAGAAACCCACGGTATACTCAATTCTACAGAGGAGGTCGCCATGACGCGCAAGACCCTGCTCCACGGAATCCTGATCACCCTGTTCGTCTCCCTTTTTTCCTGGGGTTGCGCCAGCAGCACGGGCAAGAAGGACAACAACGTCACGAACAACAACAACAACGACCAGGACTGCCCGGCCTCCCTGGAGAGCGGCTTCTGGCTGGTGCCCGTGGGCCAGATCTCCCAGGAGATCCTCGTGGGCGGCTCGGTGCGGCTCAAAGCGATGGTGGTCCAGCGTCAGGAGTCCGAAGACCTGCAGGACGCCCTGGTGCCGTTCTACCAACTGCACTATGAAATCACCACGGGTGTAGGCGGCAGCCTGGACCAGACCGATCCGCAGACCGACGCGAACGGCATCTCCACGGTGACCTTCTCGGCCACCGAACCCGGCACCTACCGCATCATGCTCACCGGCGACGGCGTGTGCTCGGTGCAGTACACGGTGGAGGTCCGCCAATTGGAGGTCCATTTCCAGGCACTGGAGACGAACCCGTCCGTGACCTACATCAACCGGAAGATCTCCCTGGGCGTGCGCGCCTTCAGTCCCAATGGTGGGTTCGGTGAAATGCCGCTGGGAAACAAGGCCGTCCTGTTCGAATTTCTCGGAGGCGGCACGAACGCCATCCTCGAGGACAAGAGCGGCTCCCAGGGGGCGACGCTCACGGTCAACACCGACGCCTCCGGCACCGCCTCCCTCTTTCTGCGGACCGGATCCTCGGAATTCACGGCCAGCATCCGGGCCACCCTCGTGGACATGTCGGTGCAGCCGCTGACCCTCTCGGTGATCGTCAACGCCACCTCGACCGGCCCCTGCCAGACCAGCATCGACTGCGGTCCGGACGCCCCCATCTGCGACGACGGCGTGTGCGTCGAGGGCAACCCCACGGGTTCCTGCGAGACCACAGAGGACTGCGTCAGCCCCTACATCTGCAACACCGAGACCAATACCTGCCAGCCCCCGACCGGCCAGCCCTGCAACATGCTTTCCACGGCCACCCAGTGTCCGCCCCCCAAGGTCTGCATCGGCGGCTACTGTTCGGACCAACCGGGGCCCTGCGTCACCCACGACGACTGCCCGTTCGGCTTTCTTTGTGACGAGGGCGTCTGCGTACCCGAAGAGGAAAACCCCGAGTGCACGCCGGTCATCGAGTGCCAGGATCCCAACGACGTCTGCGTCAACGGCGAATGCATCAATCCGAACACCGAGTGCCAGCCCCTGGGAACGCCCACGCGCCTGGGCGGCACCTGGAACTTCGATTCCCTGCTGCACCTGCGCGAGGCCGTCCATCCCTTCATCGGCGGCATCCTCACCGCGTGCGAGTTCCTCCGGGACGTGATCGAGGGCACCTGGAACATCGGCGGGATTCCCTCGTGGCTGATGGACATCATCCGGGATCTGGTCGACGACCTCATCGACGAGTACGTGCCCCCCTGGGCCCAGCAGATGATCGTCGTGCTCGGGAACGTGTCCGACATCATCGACGACATGCGCGTCTATCATACGGTGTTCCTGATCCCCATGGGCAACAACGAGTACTACGGCACCCAGACCTGGGACCTGGTCGAGTTCGAGTACCACGGCAGCATCGTCTCGGACAGCCCGCAGAACATCCTGGGTCGTCCGGTGACCGTCGAGGACTTCACCTCCCGCGAGATCTGCGGCACCTTCTACATCGATCGTCACCGCGTCCAGAACGTGGTGGGCGGCCTGGTCCGCTGGGCGGTCGAGGCCATGGTGACCATCGTCTCCTGCTCCAGCTCCGACATGCCCTGCTACTACAGCCTCGAGGAGGCTCTCGAGGACGTCATCGACTGCGACTCCATCGCCGTGGCCATCGAGGACCTCGTCTGGTCCATCTGGGAGGACGCCCCGTCGGTCTACAACCCGATCTACACGGCCTGCGAGAATCGCAAGCAGGACGCCATCGACGCCATCATCCACGCCCTGGACCAGATCGAGATCGAACTGAACCTGCTCTCCCTGCGCGGCATGTCCCCCATCGTCACCGACCGCGACATGCACCCCGGGCGCTGGTTCGGTTCCCTCGCCGGCGGCAACTTCACCGGCGACTTCACTGCCGTACGCCCCTGAACCCGCTTCCTTTCCACAGATTCGCTCTGGTTTGACTCGACAATCCGACCCTTCGACGCTATATTGACGTGCCTTTCGCGGTGCACGAGCGGCTCGCGCCGCTGCTCCCGCCCTGCGGCATCACGGGGACTCACATGAAAAACCAGCTTCTTCTCTCTACCTTCGCCTTTTCCCTGTTCCTGCTCGGGACCGCCTGCAACGACGGCTCCAAGAAGGGCTCCAATAACTACAACAACGTGAACAATCAGAACAACGTCGTGAACCCGGACTGCGTCCTGCTCGAGGACGAGGACAACGACGGGATCCTGAACCGCGACGAGGCCTGTCGGTTCAACCGCGACTCCGACGGGGACAGCATCCCGGACTACCTGGATCTCGACTCCGACGACGACGGCATACAGGATCGGCAGGAGGCCGGAGACAACGACCCGAACACCCCCCCGCTGGACTATGACGGCGACGGCCTCGCCGACTTCATCGACCCCGACGCCGACAACGACGGCGTGCTCGACCGCGACGAGGACCGCGACGGCAACGGCGTGGTGGGCACCTGCAAGACCACGTGCGTGTTCGTGGCCACCGACCCCGCCGACCCGTGCGGCGACGGGCAATACCGCCGGGGCCCCGGCGCGTGCGATCCGCCCTACCCGTACCAGGGGCCCCCAGGCCGTGCACGGAGGGGGATGCTCGAGC
>CALKWH010000235.1 GCA_938004375.1 uncultured Pseudomonadota bacterium | reverse complement strand
GACCACCGAGATCTACACTCTTTCCCTACACGACGCTCTTCCGATCTCCCCCCCGGCGACAGGAAACGGCTGATTCATGAGCGGGCTCGTCTCCAAATCCGAAATCCTCCTCTCCGCACCGGAGCGCGGCGGGATCACACATGACCGGTCCCGCCCCCATGAATGGAAGGCCACCATCGGCCTGGGCGGCTCCGTCGCCCTGGTGGTGGGCAGCATGCTCGGCATCGGCATCTTCCTGAACCCGCCGCTGGTCGCCGGGCACGTCCCCAACGCCGGCTGGTTCCTCGGCGTGTGGGTCATCGGCGGCGTCATGGCGTTCTTCGGCGCGCTCTCCTACGGCGAGCTGGGCTCCATGTACCCCCAGGCCGGCGGCGACTACGTGTTCCTCAAGGAGGCCTACGGCCGTCCGCTGGCGTTCCTCTTCGGCTGGGCGGCGCTCTCGGCCACCTTCTCGGGCTCCATCGCCACCACCGCGGTGGGCCTGGGCCAGTACTACGTCGCGCCCTTCGTGGGTGGCTGGTTCCTCGAGCCGTTCTTCACCCTGGGGCCGCTGCGCGCTTCGCCGCTGACCCTCACGGCGGTGGGCCTGATCGCGGCGTTCACGGCGATCAACATCTACGGCATCTCGTTCTCGACCGTGGTGCAGTCCCTCGTGTCCTTCACGCCGTTCGTGGTGCTGGTGATCGCCGCGCTGTGGTCCCTGGTGATGTTCCGCGACGCCGGCGGCATCACCGCCAGCGCCACCGAGGCCGCGCAGGTCACGGGCGGCTCCGGCGGCGGGGGCGGCATCGGCCTGGGCCAGCTGGGGCTGGCCATGCTGCCGGTCTTCTTCGCCTACACCGGCTGGAACTCGGCCGCCTACATCGGCTCCGAGATCAAGGACGCCAAGCGCACGCTGCCCCTGGCGCTCATCTTCGGCATCGGGCTCATCGTCATCCTCTACCTGCTGCTCAACAGCCTGTTCATCCGAGGCACCAGCGTCCAGGCGCTGGCCCAGGTGGGCAACGTGGGCGTACTGGCAGCCGAGTCCGGCTTCGGCGACTGGGGCGTGCTGATCTTCACCCTGCTCACCGGCGTGGCCATCGTGGGCACCCTCAACAGCACCATCCTCATCGGCCCGCGCATCTACTATTCCATGGCCCGCGACGGCCTGCTCTTCAAGACGGTGGGCACCCTCGACGCGAAGCGCGGCACCCCCCGCCACGGCCTGCTGATCCAGGCCGCGTGGGCCTCGGTGCTCGTGCACCTGGGCGGCTTCGAGACCATCCTCAACTACACCACTTTGATGATCATCGTGCTCTCGGCGCTGACGGTCGCCGGCGTCATCATCCTGCGCCGCCGCCGCCCCGACGCCCCGCGCGGCTTCAAGGTCCCGCTGTACCCGCTGGTGCCCGCGCTCTACGTGGCCATGTCGGTGTTCCTGATCGTGATCCTGAGCCTGGAGAACCGGCGCCAGATCGTCGCCGCCGGCCTGATGCTGGCCCTGGGCCTGCTCGGCTACGCGGTGTTCGCGCGCCTGGAGCGCCGCAGGAAGACCCCGGTCCCGTCCTGACCCTTCAACCCCAGAGGTCCCCCATGAAGAGAACCGCCCCGATCCTCGCCCTGCTGCTGACGCTGGGCCTGGCCGCCGCGCTCGTCGCCTGCAACGGCAAGGAGCCCCAGCGCACGGTCAAGCCCGACGCCGACATGACCGCGCCGCCCCCGGCCATGACCCCGGACGCCATGGCCCCGGACCCGGCGCCCACCAAGGACGCCACCCCGGTCGAACCCGCGCCCACCAAGGACGCCACCCCCGTGGCCCCCGTCCCGGCCGCGCCCGATCCCTCGAAGCCGCTCACCGAGAAGCAGGAGGAGATCCTGAAGTCCATCACGGGCGAGAAGCTCGGCGTGACCAAGGAGCACTACTACACCAGCAACGAGACGCGCTACGACCTGTGGTACCCGCAGATCGACAACCTGGGCGGCGCCTACATGGGCGTGGGCCCGGACCAGAGCTACAGCCTGGCGGTGGCCGCCAACGTCGAGCTGGTCATCCTGATGGACTACGACGTCGAGGTGCTCGCGCTGCACAAGATGTACTTCGTGCTCGTGAAGGAGTGCGAGAAGCCCCAGTGCGTGATCGACCTGCTCGACCGCAAGAAGACCGACGAGGTCTACGAGAAGGCCAAGGCGATGTTCGACGAGCCCACCGCCCGCTTCATCAAGGCCATCCACAAGGGCTCGGGCTCCCACATCCTCAAGAACCACCGCGCCCGCATCAAGCAGGGCCTCGACAAGGGCGGCAAGTTCTGGCTCACCGACGACGCCATGTACACCCGCTGGCGCACGCTGGTCATGGCCGGCCGCGTGAAGACCTACCCCGGCGACCTGACCAAGGGCGTGACCATGACCCAGATCGCCGCCGCCCTCAAGCAGCTGGGCATCCCGCTGCGGGTGCTCTACTTCTCCAACGCCGAGGAGTTCTGGAAGTACCCCAAGGCCTTCCGCGATGCCATCACCGCGATGCCGTTCGACGAGAAGAGCGTGGTCCTGCGCTCGATCACCCTGGGCGAGGAGTTCAAGATCGGCTGGCTGTTCCACTACACCATCCAGGCCGCCGCGGACTTCGTGGCCTGGATGAAGGTCCCCGGCAGCTTCTCGATCAAGGCCATCGCCCGCCTCAAGCGCGATCCCATCGACGGCACCAAGTACTACTCCCGCCTCCCCGGGCCCCCCGCCGACGTGAAGATGCCGCAGTGATGACGCCGCCTGGGGCCGCGCTGGCCCCGGCGACGCTTCCGTGCTACAAAGACGCCAACCCCAGGAGGTGACCATGACCCGTCGGATCCCGCTGCTCGTCGCCCTCGCCCTCGTCGTCTTCGCCTGCGACGACGACCCCAAGGGCAACAACGTCAACAACGTCAACAACGTCAACAACGTCAACAACGTCAACAACGT
>CALKWH010000234.1 GCA_938004375.1 uncultured Pseudomonadota bacterium | reverse complement strand
GGCCGTCTGACGCAGCGAGTGAAAGAGGGTCCTCGATGCCGGGCCGGCGTCCCCCTGACCTGAGGGTCCGGGAGCTGCGCTCCCGGAAAGCAAAGATAGAACAAGATCAGAAGGTTACGTACATCGCGAGGCGAGAAGGAAAAACCAGGAAAACTGACGAGACGCCGGAGATGACCGGGCGTGGCGGTTTGGCCAGGCCCGGTGAGAGGGAAGCATCGAGAAGGGAAGAAAAAGAAAGATATGGAGAAGAGAAGAAGAAAGCGGTGGCAGGCCACCGAACAACGAATGGGAGAAGCACCGAAAACCGTTGACCCGGGCGGGCGCGGGGACTAAGGTGCCGAACCCGGAGGGTGAAGATATGGCTACGCAGTTGTCCATGGCCCGCGAGGGCGAGATCACGTTGCAGATGCGGCAGGTCGCCGAGGACGAACACCTGGACCCAGGACTCCTGCGCGAGCGGGTCGCCCGCGGCGAGGTGGTCATCCCGTACAACCGTCACCGGACCTTCCGGGCGGTGGGCATCGGGAAGGGCCTGCGCACCAAGGTCAACGCCAACATCGGGGCCTCGGAGCTGCGCAAGCTCGAGGAGGAGGAACTGAAGAAGCTCGAGATCGCCGTGCAGCACGGCGCCGACGCCGTGATGGACCTGTCCACCGGCGGCGACCTGGACGAGATCCGGCGGATCATCCTCGAGAAGAGCCCGGTCATGATCGGCACCGTGCCGGTGTACGATCTGGCGACCCAGGGCAAGATGGACCCGCTGGTGCCGGACGAGCTCTTCGCCGTCATCGAGAAGCACGCCCGGGCGGGCGTGGACTTCATCACCGTCCACTGCGGCATCACGCGGCAGACCCTGCGCGTGCTCGACACGATGCAGGCCCCCCGCTTGTGCGGCATCGTCAGCCGCGGCGGTTCGCTCATGGCCGCCGACGTCGCGAAGACCGGCCGCGAGAACCCGCTGTACGAGCAGTTCGACCGCCTGTGCGCGATCTGCTTCGAGCACGACGTGACGCTCTCGCTGGGTGACGGCCTGCGCCCGGGCGCCACCGCCGACGCCAACGACGCCGCCCAGATCGCCGAGCTCATGGTGCTCGGCGAGCTCACCCGCCGGGCCCGCGCCGCGGGCGTCCAGGTCATGATCGAGGGGCCGGGCCACGTGCCGCTGCACCAGATCGTCGCCGGCGTCCAACTGCAGAAGCGGCTGTGCGAGGAGGCCCCATTCTACGTGCTCGGGCCGCTGGTCACCGACGTGGCCCCCGGCTACGACCACATCACCTCGGCCATCGGCGGCGCCATCGCGGCCGGCGCCGGCGTGGACTTTTTGTGCTACGTCACCCCCGCCGAGCACCTGCGCCTGCCCGACGCCGACGACGTGCGCGAGGGCGTGATTGCCGCGCGCATCGCCGCCCACGCCGGGGACCTGGCCAAGGGGATCCCGGGGGCCCGGGACTGGGACGACGCCATGAGCCGGGCCCGCAAGGCGCTGGACTGGAACGAGATGTACCGCCTGGCGCTGGATCCGTGCCGGGCCCGCCAACTGCGAGAGGGCTCCGAGGCCGCCGGCAGCGACGTCTGCACCATGTGCGGCCCCCTGTGCGCGGTGCGCACCGACAATGCCCGCCGCCGGTTCACGGAAGGACCCGAGCGATGAGCCTGGCCGACTACTACCGCGGCCGGCGGGTGGTCCTCACCGGAGCCTCGTCGGGCATCGGGCGGGACCTGGCCCTGCTGCTCGCCTCGTGGGGCGCCCACCTGGCGCTCACCGCGCGGCGTCTCGAGCTGCTCGAGGAGGTGCGGGACGAGGCCCGGAAGGCGGGCGCCGAGGTCCTCGTCCACGCGGCTGACGTGCGCGACCGTGACGCCATGCAGGCCATGGCCGACGAGGTCCTGGCGCGCTGGGGGCACGTCGACCTGGTCATCGGCAACGCCGGCGTGGGCGGCCTGAACCCCGCCACCTGCTTCGACCTGGAGCTCCACCGCAGCACCATCGAAATTAATTGTTTAGGGTTGGCACATACTCTGGTCCCCTACATCCCGTCGATGCTGGCCCGCCGCAGCGGACACCTGGTGGGGGTTTCCAGCCTGGCGGCCTTCCGGGGTCGACCCCGGGCCGCCTCGTATTCGTCGGCCAAGGCCCAGCAGGGCGTGTTCCTGGAGTCCCTGCGCATGGACCTGCGCCCCCACGGCATCGCCGTGTCGGCCATCCATCCGGGCTTCGTGGTGACGCCCATGACCAACCACACCGAGTTCCGCATGCCCTTCATGGTCGACGTGCGGGAGTCCTCCCTGCTGATCGCGAAGGCGATCCGGGCGAAGAAAGCCCGTTACCTCTATCCCTGGCAGATGCGCTGGCTCGTGCGCGCCGAGGGGCTGCTCCCCTGTGCGGTCTACGACTGGCTGCTGCCCCGCGCCTCCGGGATGCGCGACGACGTGAAACCCCGCGCTCTCTGAATCACCCGCATGGAAGATCTGGTCGCCTTCGCCTTCCGCTTCGTCGCCTACATGGCCTTCGGCCTGTGCATGGAGATGCTCGTGGCCATCGACGGCATCGAGCGTCTGGTGGGGGTCCGGATCCCGCGCCGCGTGCCCCGCCATTATCTCGAGGGTTTCGTCAGCGCCTACATGATTCCCCTGCACGGGCTGGGGATCCTGTTCCTGTTCGAGCCGGGCTCCGCCCTGGTCGCCGGGCTGCCCTTCTGGGCGCGGTTCGTGGTGTATGCCGTCGGGATCACGGCCTGCGAGATCGGCTGGGGCTTTCTGCTCGACAAGACCCTGGGCTTTTTCCCCTGGGACTATTATTCCTTGTCGAAGTGGCGCATCGGGAAGCGCGGCTACTCCCTGTGGACGCTGGTGCCCATGTGGGGCCTCGCGGGGCTGCTCCTCGAGCGGTACACCTCCCTGATGCTGCACCTCTCCCCCCACGTCGTGTCGTATTACGGCTTTTAACAGTTGGTCAGGGAAATAGGCTAGCCCCGGGTAGCCCCGCTACCCGGGGATTCCGGGCGGGGGCGCGCGCTTACTTCTTTTTCTTCTGGTCGCCGAGCTGCTTCTGCAGGAGCTGGCCGAAGAGGCCCATATCGGACTTCTGCTCCGAGAACTTGGACTTCACCTCGTTCCAGGAAGGGGCGTCAGGGTCCCGGGGCTCGCGGCCGGGCCGGCCCGGCCGGTCGGGCTTCTCGGGGGCCTCGGGCAGCTCGCGGTCCCAGGACAGGGAGATGCGCTTGGCCTCGAGGTCCACGCCCTCCACGACCACCGGGATCACGTCGCCCTCGTTGAGGACCTCCTTCGGGTGGCCGATGCGCTTGCCCAGTTTCATCGCGGTGATGTGCATCAGGCCATCGATGCCGTCGGCCAGGGTGACAAAGGCGCCGAACGGGGCCAGGCGCGACACGCGGCCCTCGACGTGGGTGCCGGCGGGGAAGCGCTCGGCCACGTCGTCCCACGGGTTCGGGCCGACCTGCTTGATGCTGAACAGGTGCTTGTTCTTCTGGAAGTCCAGCTGCAGGATGCGCACGGAGACGCTCTGACCGGGGGCCACCAGGGTGGTGATGTCCACCTTGGGGTCATACGAGATCTCGGAGCGCGGGACCAGGCCGTCCACGCCGCCGACGTCGACGAAGGCGCCGAAGTCGAGCACCGAACTAACGGTGCCGGACACGGTCATCCCCACCTGCAGGCGCTCGGCCATGCGGGCGCGGTCGGCGGCCTGCTGCTCCTCTTCGATCTTGCGGCGGGAGACGACGATGTTGCGTCCCTTCTCCTCATACTGCGAGATCAGGAAGTTGGTGCGCGTGCCGATCCACACCGAGGGATCGCTGCGACGCAGGCTGATCTGGGAGAACGGGCAGAACGCGCGGACGGTGCCGCCGAGCATGACCTCGTAGCCACCCTTGATCTCCTTTTGCACCAGCCCCTCGACCGGGATCTGGGCGTGGTAGGCGTCCTCGTAGGCCGAGCTGCCGCCCGGGCCGCCGCCGCCCTTGCCCAGGCGGACGGTGAACCGCTGCTCGCCGGCGTTGGACTCGAGGAAATAGGCCTCGATGGTCTCCCCTTCGGCCACGCGGGGCTTGCCCTCGCCGTCGAGGATCTCGCGCACGTCCACGACCCCCTCGCCCTTGCGGCCGGTGTCCACGAACACCCACTCGCGGCCGATCTTGACGACCTTGACGCGGACCTTCTCGCCCGGCTCGAGGCGGACGTACCCGCCGGCCTCGGCGGCCATCATCTCGGCAAAACTGGGGTTCTTTCGGTTGTTGTCTTCACTCATGTCGGAACTCCTCCGGACACATACATACAAGAATTCACCGCCGGTTCCAACGATTGTTTTTCGGAAAAAGAAGGCCCCGCGCGGAGCGGTTCATAACACTTGTTACTTGACGCCCGCGGATCTTCGGGTACTGTAAGGACAACCGCGAGGAGGTGTTCCGATGCGTAACCTGCTGGTGCTTGTCTTCCTGAGTTTCCTGTGGATTCCGGTCGCCTGCGAGGACGGCTCTTCCACGAACAATCAAACGAATAATTTAAATAATTTAAACAATGTAAATAATGCTAATAACGTTAATAATATTAACAATATTAATAATTTGAATAATATTAATAATATTAACAATATTAACAATACCAATAATATCAATAATACAAACAATACCAACAATCAGAACCCCGTATACGTCGGCACCTCGGACGTGTTTGCGCCCGGACCCCTCGCGGTGCAGTTCCTCGAGGTCGAGGCCGCCGAGGGCGGTCCCCCGGTGCTGGTGCGGGTGTGGTACCCGCAGGCGGCCGGCACCTACGCGATCGTGATTTTCCAGCACGGCTTTCTGATGAACTCCGGCTGGTACTCCGGGATGCTCGAGCACCTGGCCTCCCACGGCTTCGTCGTCGCGGCGCCCCAGATGTACGCCGCCGACGGCCTGCCCATCGGCAAGCCCACCGCGGCCGAGGAGGCCGTCACCGCCCTGGAGGTCCACGGGTGGGTCACCACGCAACTGGCCGCCCGCCTGGGGACCACGGTGCCGTTCGCCCAGCGCCTGGGCTACGCCGGTCACTCCCGGGGCGGCAAGGTGTCCTGGCTGGTGCTCGACGGCAACCCGTCCCTGGCCCAGGCCGTGGCGGGGGTGGACCCCGTCGACGGCACCGGCGGCCCCATGGGCGGAGAGGAGCGCGTGATCGACGGCCCGTTCAACTTCCCCTTCCCGAGCTACGTGCTGGGCACCGGCCTCGGTTCCCAGAGCTCGGGGTTCAACCAGCCCTGCGCGCCCGAGGGGGACAACCACGTGGAGTTCTACGGCGCCTCGACCGCGCCCGCCTGGCACGTGGTCGCCACCGAGTACGGCCACAACGACATGCTCGACGAGGACGCCTCCTGCGGCATGACCTGCAGCGTTTGCGCGGGCGGCCCCACCCCCGGCCTGTTCCTGCGGCTGGTCTCCGGGCACCTGACGGCGTTCTTCCGAGGCGCCCTGCAGGTGGATGCCGGCGCCTTCGCCACCCTGACCGACACCGGCGCCGCACCGGTGACCGTCACCGTCGAAAACCGGTAAATAACCCCTGAAAACAGCCGAAAAGTGCGCTATAAGACTCCTCTTGGAAAGGGTGCTCCATGCCTGCGTTTCTTCTGTTTTCCCTGCTCCTGACGCTGCCCGGACATCCCGCGCTCGACCGCCTCGAGGCCGAAGCCGCGGCCGGTCGGATCACCCTGGCCGAGAAGCTCCGCATCGTGGAGGACGCCGTGCGGGCTCCGGCGCGGCTCCCCGAGCCCTGGCGCGCCTGGTTCGCCGCCCACCCGGTGCCACCCGAGGAGGGCACGGCCCGGCTCGTGGAGGCCTTCCAGGCGCGGCTGCGCCACGACCTGGTGCCCATCGTCGGCTACCCCGCCGAGATGTCCTTTCATTTCGACTCCGAGACGGTGCCCGTGCGCGTTTACTACGACAGCGAGAGCCAGTCCGCCCTCGCCCGCCTGACCCTCGAGGCCGCCGAGTACTCGTGGGTCACCGAGATCGACGTCTTCGGTTTCTATGCCCCGCCGATCACCACGCCCGAGGGCCGCTACCGGATCTACGTCGGCGACACTGGCATGGGCGGGGGCGGGTACTGTTCCCCGGTCGGCACCTACCAGGCGACGCCGTGGGACGACTGCCACACCTACATCGTCGTCGATTCCAGCAACCCGCGCTATTACATCGACTCCCTCGTGGCCCACGAGCTCAACCACGCCACCCAGGCGGCCATGGACTGCCTCGAACCGGTGTCCTTCTGGGAGAACACTGCCACCTACATGAAATTTGCCGTGTACCCCAGCTCGATGTCCTACGTGCGGTACTACATGGACTCTTACCAGAGCCTGCCTTACTGGAGCGTGGCCGGCGGCGACCAGAACAGCCTGTACTGGTACGGTGGCTTCGTGTGGGCCTATTTTCTGGCCGAGCGCTACGGCGAGCCGGGGGAGGGGGCCATCTTCCTGCGCCGACTGTGGGAGGCCTCTATGCAGAGCACCGGCAACGTGAGCAACGAGCCCCACTACTTCGACGCCCTGGACGCCCTGCTCGCCGAGCGTCAGGCGGGCAGCCTGCACGAGGCCTTCTTCGAGTTCTCCCGGGTCCGCTGGTTCGTCGACGAGAACGCCGTGGCCGACTATGACCTGCTGCCCAACGCCGATGAACTGACGCCCCCGCCCCTTCTGACGGACTCCGTCGAGATCGACCTGCCACAGGTGGTCGTGCCCGAGAAGATCGTGTGGCCAAGGCCCTACGGCGTGAACTATTACCTGCTCAACGCGGGCGGCACCTACCGGCGCAACACCACCGTGACGCTCACCGGTGAGGGCCTGTGGCACCTGCAGACGGTCGCCCTCGACGACGGCCACACGGTGGTCGAGTCCGGGATCGGCGAGGGCGGCGCCAGCCTCTCCTTCGATCCCGGGGACCGCACGCTCCTGATCGTCGGGCGCGTGGGGGATCACGACTACCAGCCGGGGAGCAACCCCAGCGAGGGGGAGGAGTACGAGCTGGTGATCGGGTCCACGGTGCCGCTGCCCATGGTCACCTCGGTGACCCCGGGCACCGCTTGGCAGGGCACCACGGTGGACGTGCAGGTCTACGGTGCGCACTTCCAGGAGGGCGTGACGGCGGCATTCCTGCCCGCCGGCGTCCTGGAGGTAGAGGAGTCCGAGCTCCTGTCCGACGGCCAACTCAGGCTGCGCGTGCGGATCCCGGCCGGCGCTCTCACCGGACCCTACGGGCTCACCGTGACCAACCCCGACGGGGGCCTGACCCGGGTCGAGACCTCGGTGACCGTGCTGCGTCGGGAGCAGACAGATCGGAAGAGCACACGTCTGAACTCCAGGCACCGAATACGAACTCGTAT
>CALKWH010000233.1 GCA_938004375.1 uncultured Pseudomonadota bacterium | reverse complement strand
CACCGAGATCTACACTCTTTCCCTACACGACGCTCTTCCGATCTAAAGCCGGTGGTCTTGCGGTCGAAGTCCAGGGCGGGCTTGGTGTAGCCCTTGCGGCCGCCCTCGTACTCGGCGCGGGCCGTGAGGTAGTAGATGCGGCAGGCGCTCTCGCCGTCGGCCTTGACCATGGCGAAGCCGGAGCGGATCTTGTAGAGCGGGATCCCCAGGCCGTTTTTGGTGATCGAATAATCAGAGTGGGTCAGGCCGATCTTCTTCACGCTCAGTTTCGCGTCGCCCAAAGCCTTCTTGAACGCGGCCGCGACCGCGCCGTCCGAGAAGCTGGCCTTGGAGTCCCAGCGCTGCACGCCGCCGGCCTTCTTCAGGGTCTCGGCGTAGGGCTTCGCGGCGTCGACCACGCCCTGGAAGAAGGCGGCGTCCAGCGGGATGCCGAACTCCTTGCAGATCGCCTCGTACTTCGTCACGAAGCCGGCCACCTCGGCCTGGGGATTCACCAGCCGGGGCATGTCGAACTCGTACAGTTCGCCCTTCTCCTCCAGGTTCTTCAGGTGAAAGCCCATGGTGCGGATGGTCTCGTCCCGGACGTGGGCGACCACGCGCTCGACGTAGGCCTTGAAGTAGGCGCGCCAGTTCTGGGCCACGTCGCAGGCGTTCTTCGGGTGGTCCCAGGCGGTGTCCTTCGAGAACGTGCGGGCGGTGGCGTACTTGCCGGCCTTGCACGGCTCGAGGAAGTCCTTCTCCATGGCCTTGGCGCGCTCGGCGTCTTTCACCAGCAGGTCGGCCACCAGCTCGATGCGCTTTTTCGGGTCGTTCTTCATCTCCCAGATCGAGCCGACGATGCCGTGGGAACGGATCTTGTTCTTGAACTCCTCGCTCATGATTTCATGCTGTTTTTTCGCCTCTGCGTCGGCCTTTTCGGCGTTCTCCCACTCGGGGATCTTCTTTTCAATCTTGGCCAGTAGCTCGGCGACCTTCTTGAACTCGGCGATGGAGCGGTTCTGCGGCTCCACGCGGTCCACCTGGCCGCGGATGTTCTTCGCCAGGGTCTTGCAGCGCCCCAGGTCGTCGGGGCGTCCGGCCACCGGGCAGTACTGGTTGAGTTGCTCGAAGTTCGTCTTCATCGAGTTGCGCACCTGCCAGTCGTACTGCTGGGCGTAGGCCGCACCGGGCGCGAAGAACGCCGTGATCATCAAGATTCCCATTAATTTTCTCATGTTGCACTCCTTGCGGATCCGTCCCTGGATCCGGAAATTTCACGACGGTCGGAAATGTACAACCCGGGTGGAAAAAAGGAAAGGGAAAAACCGCCGGGGAGGGAGCGTCACGCGGGGGAGGTTGTCTTCCGCGGCGTTTTCTGCCAAAGTCGGTGCGACCGGGGCCACCGTCCCGGGGAAGGTGAAAGTCATGAAATTTCATCATTATTTTTACGCGGCACTCGCCGTCATCAGCCTCGCCGCCTGCTCGGGGGCCAAATCCCCGTCCACGCCCGACTCCGCGACCCCCGAGAAGGCGCCGACGCAAACATTGTCCATGGATACCAAGGAGACGCCCCCCGCCCCGTTGCGGATCGACCGGCAGAAGGTCAAGCCCGGTGACCGGGTGGGGGCCTTCGTGGTGAAGTCCGTGGAGCGCCAGCAGGGGACGTTGATCGACGTGACCCTCGAGGGCGAGCTCGAGGTCGACGTCACCTACGAGTACTCCGATTTCACCGGGGACGGGGACGGCTGGATCCTGGCCATCGATCCCCGGCACACCGACGCGCTGCCTTTCCTCGACGGAGAGAATCCGGAGCAGATTCGCTCCTACGTGCTGTCGAATCCGGTCCAGGCCGAGGCCGCCTTCGGCCAGGGCACGGCCGAAAAACCGGCCCGGGGAACGGCCCGCGTCGTGCTCGACACCCTGTCCATCGGGGAGCGGCAGATCGATCGGCGGGCCCGCCTGGCGCGCGCCCTGCGGATCAGCCCGGCCGGGAAGACCGAGTGACGGGGGAGACGAACATGGAATCTGGCGCGCAACAGCCCGGCAGGACTTATTCGATATATGACAGCATCGCGGTGGTCGTCGGCATCGTCATCGGTGCCGGGATCTTCCAGTTCCCCACGCTCATCGCCATGAACATCGCCTCGGGGTGGTGGTTGGCGGCGGTGTGGCTGCTGGGTGGGCTGGTCTCGTTCGTGGGCGTGCTGTGCTACGCCGAGCTGGCCTGCGCCCACCCGGACGCCGGCGGCGACTACCACTTTCTGTCCCGCGGGCTCGGGGAGAAGCCCGCCTTCGTGTTCGCCTGGACGCGCATGACGATCATCCAGCCCGGCTCCATCGCCATGATGGCCTTCGTGGTGGGAGGGGAGCTCACACGGTACTGGCCCCTGGGGGCGCACTCGGACGCGCTCTGGGCGGCGGTCGTGGTGCTCGCGCTCACGGGGCTGAACGTGGCCGGCGTGAAGAGCTCCAACGCAACGCAAAAGGCGCTCACGGCAGCGATCCTCTCGGGGCTGCTGGTCGTCTTCGTGCTGGGCGCGTTCGTGGCCGGGCCGGCGCCGGCACCGGTCGCGGGCGTCTCTGGCGGGGGCGGCGGCGGTCAGACCATGGCGGGGTTCGGCATGGCCATGGTCTTCGTGCTGCTGACCTTCGGCGGCTGGAACGAGGCAGCCTACATCTCGGCCGAGATCCGCAACCCGGAGCGCAACATCGTGCGCTCGCTTTTGGCCGGCATCGCGGTGGTGACGGTGGTCTACCTGCTGGTGAACTTCGCGCTCTTTCACGCCCTGGGGCTGTCGGGGATGCGGTCGTTCTCGGCCTACCACGACCTGGTGGGGGGCACGCTGGGGGATGGCTTCGGCGTGCTCATGGCGCTTCTGATCCTCAGCGCCGCGCTCTCCACCGCCAACGTCACGATCCTCACGGGGGCGCGCAGCAACTACGCCTTCGGGCGCGACTTTCGCCTGCTGCCTTTTCTGGGCCGCTGGGACGGTGGTCGCGGAGCGCCCGTGGCCGCGCTGCTGTTCCAGGCGGGGGTGGCTCTGGCGCTGGTCGGGTTGGGGGCGTATTATAAAAAGGGTCTGCAGGCCATGGTGGGCTACACCTCGCCGGCATTCTGGTTCTTCTTTTTGCTCACCGGATTTTCGCTGTTTGCCCTGCGCCAGAAGGAACCGGAGCGCCCGCGTCCGTTCCGGGTGCCGCTCTATCCCCTCACGCCGGCGCTGTTCGTGTTGTTCTGCGCCTTCATGCTCCACAACAGCCTGACTTACACCGGCAGCGGCGCCTGGGTGAGCGTGGCGGTGATGGCCACGGGCGCCCTGGCGCTCGGGCTGGAGCTGGCGCTCAAGTCACAGCGCTTTCGGAAAAAATAAACGATTTACGGGATGTGTGGGGTCCGAGCGGACGGGGAGTCGACGATGGTGCCGTCGCCCAACTGGCCGACGTTGTTGCGCCCCCAGCACCGGGCGTCGCCGTCGGGGTGCACGACGCAGGCGTGGTTGGTCATGGTGGCGAACCAGATTTGATCGTCGACCACGGTGAGGAGGGTCGGTGCCGAGCGGTCGGTGGTGGTGCCGTCGCCGAGCTGGCCGTAGGTGTTGTCCCCCCAGCACCACATGGAGTTGTCCCATTGGATGACACACGTGTGGCGGCCGGCGGCGAGCACCCAGGTCACCTGCGTCTGGCCGGCCACCTGGACGGGGGTCGGGCGGTCGGTGGTGGTGCCGTCGCCGAGCTGGCGGTCGTTGTTGCGGCCCCAGCACCAGAGGGTGGAGTCGGTCCTGACCGCGCACGTGTGATTGACGGCGGCGGCGAGGGCGCGCACGTCGGTCAGGCCCGTCACCTGGACCGGCGCCGGGCGGTCGGTGGCGGTGCCGTCGCCGAGCTGGCCATAGGCATTCCATCCCCAGCACCAGACGGTCCCGTCGGTCTTGCGGGCGCAGGTGTGGTCGTCCCCGGCCACGACCTCGGCCGCGTCGGTCAGTCCGGCCACCGGCATCACGCCCATGCGGTTCATGGTGGTGCCGTCGCCGACCTGACCGTGCTCGTTGACGCCCCAGCACCCCACCGCGCCCGAGGCGCGCAGCACGCAGGTGTGGCTCGATCCGGCCGTGAGCCCGACGGCGTCCGTGATGTCGTGGGTCCGCAGCGGCTTCGAACTGGGGACGTTGTAGTTGTTCCCCAGTTCACCGTTCGAGTTGGTCCCCCAGCACCAGACGGTCCCGTCGGTCTTGCGGGCGCAGGTGTGCAGGAACGCGACGGCCAGGGAGGCGACGTCGTCGAAGGGAAACGTGCCGCCCTCGGGCGGAAGGACCTGGACGGGGGAGGTGCGGTCGGTGGTGGAGTTGTCGCCGAGCTGGCCCGAAGAGTTGCGGCCCCAGCACCAGACGGTGCCCTCGCCGGTGAGGGCGCACGTGTGGTTCGTGTGGCCGGCGATGGCCGTGAGGCCGCAGTCCGCGGGGCAGGCCGCCCGGTCCTCGCCCAGGGCGTCGCTGCACACGCCGTCGCCGCAGGTGAAGCAGCCGGCGGTGTCGAAGACGCAGCCGGTCGCGCAGGCGAGGGTGCCGCCGGACAGGCCGGCGGTGACGCAGTCGGCCACGCCCAGATCGGCGCCGTCGCAGGGCTCGTCCCCCACGCGCAGGCCGTCGCCGCAGACCTCCGTGCAGGAGGTGGGCTCGGCGGCGTCGCAGTCCCAGCCGGTCTCGGTCTCGCAGGCGGCCGAGCAGCCGTCGCCGTCGTCGAGGTCGCCGTCGTCGCAGCGGCCGGTGTCCAGTTCGTCTCCCACGCGCAGGCCGTCGCCGCAGACCGGATCGCACACCGAGGGGTTCCCCTCCAGGCAGGTCCAGCCCGGCTCCACCGTGCAGGTGCGGCTGCAGCCGTCGCCCTCGACCAGGGCGCCGTCGTCGCACGCCTCCTCGAGCTCGACCATCTGGTTCCCGCAGATGCTCTCGCAGCGGCTCAGGTCGAATTGACAGTCCGCGCCGCACTGCAGCACGCCCCCGCTGGTGCCCTGGCTCTGACAGGTCTGGCCGTTGAGGTCGGTGCCCTCGCAGTCCTCGAACTGCGCCTGGAGCGTGCCGTCACCGCACCGCGGGCCGCAGGCGCCCACGTCGAACGCGCACTTCGAGGTGCAGGTGACCGGGGCCGCGTCGGTGTGGAAGCCCAAATCGGTGCAGGTCGCTGTGATCTCCGCGCTCCCGTCGCAGTCTTCGCCCGGATCCACGAAGTCGTCGCCGCAGGAGCCGACGGTCTTGGTCCCCTGATCGCAACCGAGGGCCATGGTAAAGAGAAATGCCAGGAAAAAATGCCCGCGTTTCATGTCGTCTGCCTCCACGACACGGACTCTACCCCATCCCACAGAAATGGTTCAACCAATAATTGCGCAAGCCTGCCCGGTTGGGTCCGTTCGACTCGAAATCGAAATCGAAATCGAACTCCCCCTCGCCGTGCCCTCACTGCAACTTCAAACTGAACGTCGAGGTCATGTTCACGGTGGTGCCCATGCTGATCTCGGTCTTCACCTTGCCGTTCACGTACTTCAGTTGGCCGGCGGCCACGGCGAAGGCGCCCTCGACCAGGCCGGTCATCTTCGGCATCGCCGCCGCCGGGGAGTCGCCGCCCGCCATGCCGGCGGTGTCGGCGGCGAACGACATCTTCAGTTTCGCGAGGTCGTTCTCGTAGGAGTCGACCAGGAACTGGATCGAGGCACCCGGCAGCTGCAGCGCCACGGCGGAGCCCACCGGCGCCGGGTTCTCGGGCAGCGCGAAGAGCTCCATGATCTGCTTGGGCAGGATGTCCACGCGGCGGTCGTTCTCGCCGAGGGTCAGCGTCGCAGCGGTCTTGCGCGGGTTCTTGACGGTGGTCTTCGCACCGCCGATCACCTTGCCGGTCTTGGGATCGTAGGCCGCGTAGACCGACACGGTGGTCTCGCCGTCGGAGGCCTCGGCCGAGGCCTCCGTGGCGCCCGCCTTGGCGCGGACGTAGAACTTCTCGTTCTTGTCGGTCACCACGAGGTAGGCCTCCTCGTCGAAGGAGACCTGGCCCTTGGCCGTGAGGGTGCCGGTCACCTCCAGGGCGTCGGCGGCCAGGCCCTCGTGGGAGGCCATGAGCGCGCGTCCGGGCATGGCGTACGACGAGAAGCCGACCACGCGACAGGTGAAGGCCGCCGAGCCGTCCGGATTGACCTGGCGGATGACCAGGTGGAAGTCGGTCTCGGTGAGCGCGGGGAAATTGGACGAGGCAATGGCCAGATCGGAAGAGCGGCGGGTATGGAAAGAGTGGGGAACACGGTGAGCGCACGAGCTACACACAACAAAAGCACATGGCGGAGAGGCATA
>CALKWH010000232.1 GCA_938004375.1 uncultured Pseudomonadota bacterium | reverse complement strand
ATACGGCGACCACCGAGATCTACACTCTTTCCCACACGACGCTCTTCCGATCTCCGGTGTCGAGCAGGCCCAGGATGCGGCGCCCCTCGAGCTCGACGTAGACCAGGTGGCGGGTGGCCCCCACGTCGAGGGTGTCGCCGTTGGAGAGCCGGTAGCGCCCGCCGCCGGAGAGGACGAAGCTCACCTGGGCGTCGTCGGCGTCCCGCGCGGGGAACCCCTCGGGCCACAGCGTGATCGTGCGGTCCGGATAGTTCAACTCCCAGTCGAAATACTTGAGCACGTTCGCCCCGAGGAGCCCGGACACGGGCACCCAGGCGTCGAAGAAGTCCTCGAACACGAAGGGCAGGTTCGAAAAGACGAGCCCCAGGCCGATCATCCCCACCCGGTGCACCCCGATGTCGACGGCGTAGTGCCCCACGTCCGCGAGGTTCACCGGGCTGCCGGTGTCCAGCACGAAGGTCTGCGGCCCCGGCTCGATGTCCAGGTCCAGCAGGATCTCGGGGGTCAGGGACGAGAGCCGCAGCTCGACGGGTTCGCCGCCGTCGCCGACGTACTCGATCCCGGGGGGGGATTTCTCATCGCAGGAGAGGCCTGACGCGAGGAACAGGAGCGCCGCCAGGGCGGCCTGGAGGAGCCTGGGCATCAATCCACGTAGCCGATGATGTTCCTTCGCTGCTTGGCCAGCAGGAAGGCCTGCTTGATGTCGTCGAACACGCGGCGCCCGGGAGGCAGGCCCTCGAGGATGATGACCGGCGTGGTGGGATCGGTGGTGATCAACTCCACGCGGGTGACGCCGAGCATGCGCTCGCCGAGGGTCTGGTGGAAGACGATGTCTTTGATGCGCCACATCTCGAGGTTCTGGATGGTCTTGTTGAAGACGCCGGACTCGTACTCGAGGTTGAGGTTGGTGATCTTGAAGCGCTGGTTGCGGCGGCTCACGCGGATCCAGGCGAACCAGCCGGCGGCGAACAGGATCATGGCCAGCTCGGGATAAATGCTGATCCAGGCGCCCCAGCCCAGCTTGCCTTTGAACAGGATCATCAGGACGATGGCCGCGATCGCGATCAGGACGGTCAAGGATAGCTTGTTGAAGTCGGCCTGCCACTTGGGGCAGCCTTCCCAGATCAGACTCTCCTCGGCGGGTTGGTCGGCGCCGGGGGCCGGCGCTTGGCTCAAAGGTTGTTCCGTCATCGCAAGTCTCCTTGGTTGATATGGTTGTCCAAACCGGTCGTCCCGGTCCCGGAAAACCCGGGTACTATAGCACAACTCGCGCGCGGGACTCCATGGATAGTTTTGGGGGACGGACGAGGCGATCAGTTCATGCCGGAGGTGGAGGTCGTGTAGTACTCGACGTCCTCGCGGTTGGGGCAGCCGGTGGCGTTGCCGAAGATCTCGTGGCGGCGGAAGAAGAGGCGCAGGTCGCGCTGCAGGCCCAGCAGGCCGTCCTCGGCCTCGGCCCCGGCGAACTGGATGCCCATCAGGTTCTTGCCGGTGCTCTCGCGGTCGACCCACACCACCTGCCCGGTGACGCGCACGTTCTTGTCCAGGGCGGGGAGCGTGAAGTTGACGACGATGCGGGTCCCCGCGGGGGGGTTGCTCGAGGCCGACAGCATCAGGCCGCCCAGGCCGATGTTGCGAATCTCGCAGGGGTGCCACAGATCGGCGTGGGCCAGGGACCAGGCGGCCTTCAAAGATACCGGGTGGCGCGTGTAGTTGCGCCGGAAGGCCACCGGGGAGGGGCTCTGGGCCACCGTGTTGAGCAGGAAGTCCAGCTTGCGCCGCTGGTGCGGGAGCACCCACGCCATGACGCGGTTCCGGGTCTCGCGGCCGGGGGTCTTCTGAGGGTGGACCTTGCGCACGGAGACGCGCAGGTGCTCCATGTCGCTGAGGTTGGGGAAGTCGAACTCCAATATTACCTCTTCGCCCTTGCCAAAGACCGCCTTGGTCTCGAAGAGGATCATCCCCGTGCCGGACTCGTAATAATCGAAGAATTCTTTCGGATTTTCGAGAACGATGCGATGGACTCTCATGTCACCAGGATCCGAATTCTCATGTCAAAGGTGCGAAACCGCTCGACTGCAAGTATTATCGTCCGCGCGGATCCGAAATTCAAGCGGTTTTTTTCCGTAAAAGTGGAATTATTCCAGTGTGGTGAAAATTTCGGGGCAAAGAGATCGTTTTTCGACGCTAAATACCAAATAGAAGAGGCTAGATCGGAAGAGCGTCGTGTAGGGAAAGAGTGTAGATCGCGGTTGTCGGCGTA
>CALKWH010000231.1 GCA_938004375.1 uncultured Pseudomonadota bacterium | reverse complement strand
TGTCCGGAGCGAAGGCCGCGGCGGGATCATGCCCCCGGATAACGGTCTCCCCTGGTTTTTGCTGACGGGCGAGCGCGTCCTTCTCCCCGTCAAGCCCCTCCCCGGCCACGACGTCACCTGGTTCCTGGGATTCACCATCGCCGGCCACCTGGGTGAGATGCGCTTGGACACCTTCGACTATCCGCTGGCCTACCCCCGCCTCTCGGCGCTGCACAATCTCTTCACCGTGCGCACCGGCCTCGACCTCGACGGCCGGATCACCGGCGACTTCCATTACATGGTAGACTTCGATTTGTTCGTGCTCCCCGAGGACGAGACCCGCCTGGCCTTCGAACACGCGGCGGGCCTGATCTGGCGCCCCGGCCGGAATTGGCAGATCTTCGTCGGTTACAAGTTCGCGTGGAGCCAGCTCCCCTTCGGCTCAGAGAGTGTCTGGCTGCCGCTCGTGGACGTGACCTGGGGGTTCTGATTATCTGGGACAGCGCGTGAGGGTGAGCGGGGCCTGGACCGTCAGCAGGGCGGCGTTCACCCCGTCGGCGAAAGCGGGATAGGCGGCCTTCGGAACGCGATCGGTCGGCAGGGACAGGCGGCGCTCGAGGATCAGCCGCCCGGGAGAGAGCCGGGCCTGCTGCGTGAAACTGAAGTGGGGCGTCGCGCGGGTCAACTCCGCGGGAGCCCGGGCGACACACCAGGTCTTCGGCCAGGTCAACTCCAGGTTCCGCGTCACGTCCTGTCCGTGATCGAGGACGAAGTCGCTCTCACGCTGGATCCGGGAGACCAGGCGCGAGAGGCGTTCGTCGTCGCCCAGCAGAAGCTCGAGATCGCGGGCGGAGCGGGTCGGGAGCAGGCCGGGGATCCGCAGGGTGAGCTCGACGACCAGCGGACTCTCGAGAGATTCGAGCCCGACCGTCCGGAAAGCTGCCAGCTCGGCCTGCGGCCACAGGCGCCGGGCGTGCCGCAGCAGCACGTCGCGGGGGCTGCCCTCGAGCAGCCGCTGGCGCCAAGAGGCCTCGGGCTGGCCGGTGACCGTGACCCGCACCGACACCAGGGCGTCGCCCTGCTCGTCCACCCGGATGAGGACCCGCTCGTCCTCGCTGCTGGCGCCGGCGGGCTCGGTCTGGATGGCGACCAGGCGTCCCCCGGCTGGCTCGACCACCAGCGCCGTGCGGCCCTGGATCCAGGCCGGCACGATGGGGTACAGGAAACCCTTCACGGTGCCGTCGAGCCAGGAGCCCGTCCCGGGCAGGTGGACGATGGCGTGGTCGAAGGGCGCGAGCGAGGGAACGTCGAGGGGATACAGTCCCTGGGGTTTGGTGCGCACGATGGCGGGGACCGCGGCGATGCCTGCCTCCCGCAGCAGGTGGACGAGCACCAGGGTCATGTCCTTGCAGTCGCCGAACTTGCGCTCGATGACCTCGTCCAGGGTGTAGGGCATGTAGCCGTGGTTGCCGAACATCAGGGACACGTAGCGGAAGTTCCGCTGCACCCAGGCCTGGATCGCCTGGATCTTCGCGGTCTCGGTCCTGGCATCGCGAGTCAGGCGCAGGGCCAGCTCGCGCATGTCCCGGCGCGGCCGGTACAACGGCTCCACGTATCGCCAATAGGCCAGCCCCAGCTCGCGCCAGGTGGCGGTCGGGCCGAGGTGGAAGGTGAGCAGCGTCTCGCCCCAGCCGGGAGCCTGTGGCTCGGGACGCCAGGCGGGTTGGGCCCCGACAGTGACGTCGAGGCGGACCTGGCCGTTGGCGCGGGTCACCACGGGCGCGAGCCCGGCCGGACGGGAGAACGCGGTCCGCAGGGGGAGAGCCTCGGGGTGCACCACGCGCAGGGTCTGGGCGGCCACCGGCCAACGATCCTGAAGCTGGAGGATGTGGCCGAACGAGGCGGCGCCGAGCTCGGCCTGGGTCGAGGGGAGATCCTCGATGGTGTAGATCAGTTCGTGCACGTCGCCGGCCGCCGACGGCGGGAAGGTGATCCGCAGCTCGCGCACGTCGAAGTACATCCTCGCGGCGCCCTGGAGGAAGTCGAAGGTGTTCACCGCGGCGGCCTGGGAGGAGATCTGCCCGTCGGCATGGTGAATCCTGGTGCGCAGCACGCGGACGGCCTGCGAGTGCGGGGAGTAGGAGACCGTGATCGGGGGCAGGTGGCCGGCGCGGGCGGGGTCGCGCACCAGGCGCCAGGAGGCGCGGGCGTAGCGCGAGGCGCCGTCGGGGCCCAGCAGCAGCACCTGCCCCACGTGGAGGAGCTCCACGGGTGGGCGCGCCGGATCCGAGATCGGAAGAGCGTCGTGTAGGTAAAGAGTGTAGATCTCGGTGGGCGCCGTAT
>CALKWH010000230.1 GCA_938004375.1 uncultured Pseudomonadota bacterium | reverse complement strand
GATCGTATTCGGTGACTGGAGTTCAGACGTGTGCTCTTCCGATCTGCGCCGCTGAGCTATATTGTCAGAAGTCCGAGCCACATTCAGGTGGTTCGTGTGGATGAGGTGATGGAATGAATTCAAGTAAAATCACGGACGCGATCACGCAGGTCCGGAACAGCATACAAGCCATGTCACCCGAGGAACTACTCCGGGAGTTCAATGCTTTTCAAACTACTGACGTGTACGACCTGCTCTTCCATTCCGGGCACTTTGAGTCCAATGTCGACGAATTCGAGGAAGAGCCCCATGCAGAGGCAGTGACCATCACAGTGCAGGTTGTCGGTACCAATGGAGGGATGGAAAAGCAGAATCCGATTGTATTCCAGACCTGCAAGGTGGACGTGCAAAGCACTTCCTTTCAGGTTTTCCACATGGGAGGTTTGGAACAATGGGCGGCGTAGAGTCAACCTTCCAGTTCATTCATTATAAAATTGACATCATTGAATTCCACATCAAACCGGATCTGAATGTCGTCCAATACTTTCCCAACCCGCAGGACCGAATTTCATACACCATCAATCTGCGGGTGCCGATGTATTACGTTCAACAAAAGCAGTACCTATCGGGAGTAGAAGTCATTTTTAGGTTGTTCCACAAAGAAGAGAAACCTGAAAATGAACTTTGCAGCGGCCGCTTTGGGATCATGGGCGTTTTCGCCATCCCTGGCGAGGCTCCCGAACAGAGCGTTATAGACAAAATGGTCAAGACTCATTTCCCCTCGCTGCTTCTTCCCTACCTTCGTGCGGCCATCACGTCCACCCTGGCACACGCCGGCTTCGGTTCGGTGGTTATGCCGCTCATCAATATGTATGCTTTGTCTGATGAAGCTTTGAAAAACTTGCAGATTCAACGTATTGAGTGAAGTCTGTTTGTCCCCTGAAACTGTTTGCCCATCTGTTTTGGGCATTGATGGCCTGCGAAAATCCTATCTCTATTGCGAAGATGCATTACACGCTTTGCTCAAACATTTATAAGTGTCCCCGGTATATATCTTTTTTATTTTTTTGTTTTTACCGTCCTGACTGACATCATGAGTTTTTCCCCAATTTCAGTGAGGATCCAATGTAGCTTTCCTGAAACAACTTTGGTGTTGATCCAGCCATGCGCTTTGAATTGAAGAGCAATTGTCATTAAATCGTCATAGGCAACAAATCCGTTAGGGAATTGCATAGGGGACCTTTCTATTCCAAATCTTCCAAGTACTCGTGAAACCACTTCCTCATCCGGACTTTTTAATAAATGAGGGCATAGGAAATAAAAAATCTCTATCCAAGTGGCTTTCACAGTTATAGCGCCCGAGCGATCTGCTGATATTACAGTAAATTTATACTCTTCTTCATAGCCAGCAAGATGATGAATTTTCCTCGGCTGGACAGTTCTTTTCCTTGCCTTTTTTAATGCAGCATTTTCCTCTCGCAATTTCATTAATTCTTCCAACATTTCAACACTTGTTGTTTTATCAGCCCGTACCCACCCAACGGCGGGGAATTGTTTGATTGCATGCATAACACTTGTGATAACCAAAGATGGTAGGTCCTCTGAACGCTTCCAGAATCGTACCAACCGACCCTCGCTCACTTTTTCTCTGAATTTCAAAAGCTTCTCTCTTGCTGCGGCATCAGGTTCCGATTTATTTAAGGCGATTATCCCTGGGTCTTCGTGCAGTAATGCAATGACCTTGATTTTCTTTTCGATGGCATAATCATATTCTTTCTCGGTGAAGGAAATACCATCCAGGCAACTTCCGTATCTTCCTCCAATTATCAGCAAATAATAATCGCAGTCATCAATGATTTTTTTAATGAAATCCAGTTGTGGTTCATCGATGGCAGGAAATACTTCCATGCCCGCAGGAATACAATCAATTTCAAAAAGAGATTGAATTACCTTCTGCCGTTCATCTCGTAAATCGGAGTAGGTCGAACTTACGAATATTTGGAACCTTTTATCTTGCTGCATGTCAAACACTCCACTACATTCCAGAAATAGTCATTATAGAATATTCTTCGACCTTCATTTCTTTGGTAATTTGCGGGACTTGTATTCCAGGTCGTACAAGATATTGAGCAAATCTTCGGCTACTTCGATGGCAATCTGGAGTGTTCCTTTGTCTACGGCCTCCAACTCATGGGCTGCAACATTTCCGAGGAACCGGAACCCATGCAGGTGATCGACGATGTTCTGCGGGAGAATTGCGTTCAGATTTGCAATTTTTTCCAACAAATTCTTCCCGGGACGTTCCTTGTCGACGCAGATGCCTTCCATCAACGCCCGCAGGCCGATGGCGCAGGAGAGGTGGAGGCCATAGTTGAATGATTGCACACACTCGGAATAGATGGTCTGGAGAGGTTTCGGGATCGAACGGAACTTTTTCGGGGTCAAGTTTCCGAAATCGCGTGGTGGGAAAAATTCGCTTTCGTACATTTGGTCGCCATTTCGGTCGTAATATCCATCTGCAGTCCATGCGCGCTCCATGGTCCCCGACTCGCATCCGGCGCAAATCCACAGCCGATAAATCAATTCCTCCCAAAAACCATTCTCCTCGTCAATCACTGTGCTATCGACATGCTCCCCTTTCAGGATGTGGTTGGTGAGGCGCTGGCAGTTGTTGCAAAAAAACTTCCGGCGGACTTTTTTCACTTCTTCAGGTGACATCGTCGGTGCCCTTCTTCCTGCCGGTTTTGCGCTTCGGCGGTTCCACCGGGACCAGAGGTTGGGTCAGTTTCACGTACAGGTCGAAGAGGAAGGCGACACGGGAGGATTCGGAGTCGAAGGACCTGCGGCCGTAGGCGGCGTCGACGGCGGCGTCGAGGCGGCGGTGGGCGGCCAGGAGCGCGGGCGGCATGGTCAAGGGGTCATAGAGGTCGGCAAGCGTGGCCTGGGGGAAGAGCGCCCGGGCGTCGAGGACGGCCTGGGCGGCGACTTCGATCTTTTCCTTCTGGGCAGGCGTTGCCTCGGGCCAGGGGAAGTTGTTGTAGACAATGGAGACGGAATATTGATATCGGCTTTCCAGACGACCGCAGACCGCACGCGTCCATGCCATATGCATAAAAGAAGAAAGGACTCCAAACTGGTACAGGGTCGCGCTGGGTAAGATGCGAAGTTTATTGCTGCTCAAAATATCCGGCGTGAGAAATCCCAAAGGGATATACACCCGGCGCTCTGATGATACTTCTGGAATGACCATGTATGCGGCAGTCGGAATGTTCTCAACATGAAATCTCGTCGGCGTGTCGGCGATCTTCCGAGTTGGCGCAGACTTGCTGGCAAGCCTGACCTGACGCACGGCGTCCACTCGTTTCATCGCCTCCGGCATTCTGCGCAGTTGTTCTGGCTTACAATCCCCGAGCCAGAGACACCACCGCTCGTATCCGTTGATGAACTCATCTGCGCCGAGCCATCTCCGGAAGTACGGTTTAGCCTGTGGTTCCTTTTTCAGAAAGCCTTCCTTCTCTTCAGGAGTGAAGAGATAATGACCGCCATCGATCGGCTTGTTCCCGATGCCGATCTCCGGCACGTTACAAATGGGCTTGCTCCGGTTCGTCAGCACCACGTTCGGGCCATCAACAAGGTACGGATTGACGTTCTTTGCACGTACGGCATGGGGTTCGGATTGGATGGTTTCGTATTCGAAGATCCACTTCTCGGGAACGTCGTGCAGCCCAAAGCCGATGATCACACAGTGGACGGCGGCCTTTCCACGCGCCTCGGAAGACCATTGGAACGTGCGGTGCCCAAAATGGATCTTCACGCCCCTGGCAAAGAGATCGGGCCAAAGGGCGCCCACCTGCTCCCCCATCGTAATGGAATTGGTGGAGACGAAGGCCGCTCGGATGGCTGGGTTATGCAGCATGTATTCTGCTGACTTGCGGTACCAGCAGGTCACGAAATCCAGGAGACCTGCGTTCTTCGTGTCGCCAAAGATCAGATGCACGTCCTCGCGTTGGGCGTCACTCATGAACTTGGCGCCCACGAACGGCGGGTTCCCCAGGATGAAGTTCAACTTCTCCGGGGGCACCACATCGGCCCAGTCGATGCGAAGGGCGTTGGCACAGACGATGTGGGGCGCACTCACCAGCGGCAGCCGCGCGAAGTACAGACCGAACTCCTCGGAGACCTGCATGTTCATCTGATGGTCGGTGAGCCACAGGGCGACCTGGGCGATGCGCGAGGGCCACTCGTCGATCTCGATGCCGAAGAACTGGTCGACGTTGACGCGCACGGCCTCGAAGATGTTGAGGTACATCTGCCGAGACCTGGCGACGTGGCGCAGCACGGCCAGCTCCAGGAGGCGCAGCTCCCGGTAGGCGATGACCAGGAAGTTGCCGCAGCCGCAGGCGGGGTCCAGAAAGCGCAGCTGCCCCAGGCGCTTCTGGAACTCGAAGAGCTTGTTCACGTTCCCCTTCACACGCTCGAATTCGGCCCACAGGTCGTCGAGGAACAGCGGCCGGATCAGCCGCAGGATGTGCGTCTCGGTGGTGTAGTGCGCGCCGGCGGCGCGGCGGTCCTCGGCGGACATGATGCTCTGGAACAGGCTGCCCAGCACGGCCGGCGAGACGCGGCCCCAGTCCAAGGCGCAGCACTCGAGCAGCGTCTCGCGCATGCGTCGGTCGAAGTCGGCGATGGGCAGCATCTCGGAGAAGAGCTGGCCGTTGACGTAGGGGAACTCGCGCAGCTGGTCGTCGAGGGTCTTCTGGCGCTTCACCTGCGGCGTGTCGAGCACCTGGAACAGGCGCGCCAGGTGCATGCCCAGGTCGGTGCCGTCGGGGCTGGTGCGGGTCTCGACGTACTCGGCGAACAGGTTGCGCCCGAACAGCCCCGTGTCCTCGGCGAACATGCAGAACAGCAGGCGCACCAGCAGCACCTCAAGGGGGTGGCCGTCGTACCCGGACTTCTTGAGCAGATCGTGCAGCAGGCCCAGCTGGCGGGCGGCCTCGACGTTGACGGGATCCTCGGCGCCGAAGCTGCGGGTCTCGTAGCCGGCCATGA
>CALKWH010000229.1 GCA_938004375.1 uncultured Pseudomonadota bacterium | reverse complement strand
CAGGCGGCGTGGCTGGCGCATCGACCGGCGGGCTGGAGCGACAAGCAGGTGTACGACCATGACTCACCACGATGCCGGGCTTCTTCCTCGTAGAAGGCCGCCAGCAGGTCGAAGGCGATCACCAGGAAGTGCTCTGACCCGACGGCCGGATCGAGAATCTTCAGGTCGCGGATGGACTCCGGAGCAGCTTGAATCATCTCATCCGGCAGTTCCTGCTTGACCCAGTATTTCCATCGGTGCTCTTCGGGGGCGTCGATGGGCATGATCTCTTCTGGCGTGACCTCACCGGCCTCACGCTTTGCCCGCCAAGCAGGAAGACTATGCGACGATGTCGCGCAAGCATCGTGGCCAACCCGCCGGCGTTTTCAAAGGCATTGCATGCCCTCCTGTGGGATCGCGGCGGGGACATCGGCTATGAGTGGCGAACGAAGATCATCAGGGCGAGACTGCGCGCTGACCCGCAGATGCAGATCGACGCCCTGACGGCCCTGGCGCAGCAGCGCGGCTGGCAGGTCGCCGACGTGTACGTCGACAACGGCGTCAGCGGCAAGAAGGACAGCCGACCGGAGTTCGACCGGATGATGGCCGACGCCCACGCCGGGCGGATCAACGTGGTCTGCTGCTGGAAGTTCGATAGGGTCGGCCGCAGCGTGCAGCACCTGGTCCGGTGCCTGGAGACGTTCCGCGCACTGGGGATCGACTTCATCTCGGTGACCGAGTCCATCGACACCAGCACGCCGGTCGGCACCCGAATCGTGATGTTGAGATCAGCGTGACGGTCGCCACGCGGTTTGTCAACACGAAGGCGTGCCGGTGTGGGCGTTCTACCCCCGGTGGGCCATGTACCGGGCGGACACGCGCGCCTCGCGCCCGACGCGGCCGAGGTCGCCGTCGTCCTACGCGCTCCCGGCGTTCGCGCACCGCGCAGACGGCCCCGGAAAAAACGCGGCCCACGCGCGCGCCCGCGCGGCCGACCCCGCATCCGACCTACGCGCTCCGGGCGTGGAAGTCGGCCAGTACCTGGGCAACCTCGGGGTGCCAGGTGAAGTCGTCTATCGCTCTTCGGAACTGCTGCAACCAACCCCGCCACATGTACGAACCGGGCTCCGAGAGATCGGAGCCCGGATTTTTTTGTACCCACGCGGCCCCCATTTCCACCAACAAATCAAAAGGTTGCCTGTACGCCGCCGTGACCACGGAATCCTTGAGATAGGAGTTCGAGAGTAGAATCTGGAGCATCTCGCGCTTTTCGGACGCGGGGAGAGATTCCCAAAGGTTATCGGCACGTTGGGTGAGTTCGAGAGTACACGTGCCCTGTACCATATATCTGGTATCTGCGGTCTTGTGAGCCTCGATTTCGGAGATGATTCGGGCCTCCTCAAACTGTAGCTCGTTCATCTTCTGCACCCAGAAATCCTTGGCCAGGGTGCCCTCCAAACGATCCTCGTAGACCTTGTTTTTCCACCGCTTGATCTGGGCCAGTTGCTTGTTCAACTCGGCCACGGATTCCTCGTGGAACCTGGTCTCGTCGTCGAGGGATTCTTGCAGTCCGCGCTTGATCCACTCGATGAGTTCGTCGTCCACCTTCACCTTGATCACGATCTCCCTGAACTGCTCGTCGAGCACCTCGGCGCGGACGTAGCCCTGGTCGCAGTTGCCCTTGCCGTGGGTGCAGCGGTAGTACGTCCAGCGGCCTCCCTTCTTGGTTTCTCCTACGACCGCGCAGCCGCACTTCTTACAACGGATGATGCCCCAGTAGGTCATGCCCTCCTTCGGGGGGCGGCGCTTGCCTTGGAGGTTGGTCGGGGACGACAGGGCCGCGTTCGCGGCGTCCCACATCTTCATCGGGACGACGGGCAGGTGATTGCCCTGGTAGATGCGTCCTTTCCACCGCATCAAGCCCGCGTAGAACGGGTTCTTGATGATGCGCTCGATCTGACTCTTACCGATGGGGCGCTTCCCGCGCTTGGTTGCCGTGAAGCTCTGGAGTTCCAGCCAGTCCTTCATGGAGCCGAGGGACACGCCACGGGCCACGCGCCGGAATATCTCCTCGACCACGGGAGCCTTGTCGGGATCGTGCTCGATGACGCCGAGGGTGTCGCGCCGGTAGCCCACCGGCACGTCGTGCGGCCAGTCGCCCTGACTGACGGCCTCGACCATCCCCTTCTTGACCTCCTCGCTGAGGTTCTCAAGGTAGTTCTTCGCCAGCAAGACCTTGATGCCGTGGATCAGCTTCTGGTGGGACGAACTCTCGCGGCTGATGACCTCGCCCTCCTTGACAAGATGGATGCGCACGTCGAGGTCGTCGATGGTGACCCAGTCTTCAAGGTTCCGTAGAAGCCGGTCTGTTTTCTCCACCAGTACATCGCGCACGGCCCTGTGTTGCCTGATGAACCGCACCATCTCGGTGAACCGTTCACGACCGGTACGACCGGCGGACTCGATCTCCAAGAACCGATGATCCGGTGGAACGGCGAGGCCGCGATCCTTGGCGTAGGTGTCGAGGAGCTTCACCTGCGCGTCCAAGGAGTAGCCCTCGGCCTGCTCACGGGACGAAACCCGTGCGTACACGACCGCACGAACGCCACCGCTCGATACGCCGATATCGGCGATCCTCCCTTTGGTGGAACTCCTTTTACGTTTACGCTTTGACATGGATGGCTATATATACAAAATTCATGAACGAACCTTAGCAAGTATCTCAAGAATTTCATCAAAATCGCTGAACCATATAGGCGTGATCCCTGTCTGTTGATAAGACGCCGTAAGAATTTCAACCAATGCATCCAGTGCTGTACTTCCACCTTGATCAGAATCTACTTCGGGGAGTCTTGCGAACAAGAAGTGTTGGGGTGTCTGCATTTCCCGATAGGCACTGTCAACAAGTCGTCGGAGGTTTGGATCAGTAAGTGAAGTGCCTACAAACAGGCATGAGCTTTCCATTAGGACTCGTGAAACAATAATATTTGACCAGTTAGAACTAGAAAAATATTGGCTATGGTAGTCACTTTCGGCTAGAACTATTGACTTACTTCCTTGCCCCGATCGAGGTATGAATCCGTGGGGATGATATACAGGTAAACCTTGAACTGTTGCTAAACCTTGAGCGTTCCAAATAGCTGTGGCCT
>CALKWH010000228.1 GCA_938004375.1 uncultured Pseudomonadota bacterium | reverse complement strand
GATCGTATTCGGTGACTGGAGTTCAGACGTGTGCTCTTCCGATCTATGCCGGTGAGGCCGGAGACCGTCGTCTGGGGCCGCTGGCGATTGGTGTTGGTGCCGTCTCCGAGCTGGCCGTAGGTGTTCATGCCCCAGCAGGTGACGGTCCCGTCGGTCCTGAGCACGCAGGTGGCGAAGCCTGCCACGGCCAGCTCGACCCCATTGGTGAGGCCGACCACGGTCACCGGATTCGGGACCGACACGGTGTCATAGTTGACGGCGTTGCCCAGGGTCGTGCCGACGTAGTTGTAGCCCCAACAACGCCCGGTGCCGTCGGCCAGGAGCGCGCAGGTGTGGTTGGCCGCGCCGTCCACGCGGACCGCGCCGGTGAGGCCGGTGACCGCGACGGGGGCCGAGCGGTGCGTCAGGGTGCCGTCACCGCATTGGCCCTCGCCGTTGCGCCCCCAGCACTTCACCGTGCCGTCGTCGAGGACGGCGCAGGCGTGGGAGCCGCCGACGCCGATGGAGACGACGTTCTGGCACGGGCCGAAGGCGCAGCCGGCGGTGCACGCGAGCGCGCCGGTGAAGAAGTCGCGGGAGCGGCAGGTCTGGCCGTCCAGGTTCAGGCCGTCGCACTGCTCACCGAAAGACGCCTGGATCGCGCCGTCCCCGCAGCGCCCGTTGGCGACGCAGACCGACCAGTCGTGGAGGCACTCACCGTCGCAGAAGAGGCCGGATCCATGGTATCCCAGGGAACCACAGTCGAGGCCGTCCAGGTTCACGCCGTCGCACTGCTCGCCGAAGGACGCCTGGACCGCACCGTCCCCGCAGCGGCCGTTGGCCTCGCAGGCCGTCAGGTCCAGCGCGCAGCCGGCGTTGCAGGCCAGCCCGGTGCCGTGCCAACCCAGGGACTCGCAGGTCTGGCCGTCCAGGTTCGCGCCGTCGCACGCCTCGCCGAAGGACGCCTGGATCGCGCCGTCGCCGCAGCGGCCGTTGGCCTCGCAGGCCGTGGTCACCAGTTCGCAGGAGGCGTCGCAGGCCAGCCCGGTGCCATGCCAGCCGAGCGTCCCGCACGCCTGTCCCGCGAGGTCGGCGCCGTCGCACGCCTCGCCGTAGAACGCCTGGACCGCGCCGTCGCCGCAGCGACCCACCGCCGCGCAGGGCGCCGTGTCCAGGCCGGAGCAGTCCGCCAGGCAGGCCAGCGTTCCGCCGTGATATCCGAGGCCGGTGCAGGTGTTCCCCGCGAGCGCCAGGCCGTCACAGAGCTCGCCGTAGGCCGTGTCGATGACGCCGTCGCCACAGAAGGAGCGGCAGTCGCCGGTGTCGAACGTGCAGTCGGACGCGCACCGCAGGGTGCCCTGGTAGAAGCCGCGGGTGGCGCAGGTCTGACCGCCCAGGGCGGCCCCGTCGCAGGCCTCGTGAGCCGCCTGCAGGACGCCGTCCCCGCAGCGCTCGGCGCACCCGGCGGTGTCGAGGCGGCAGTCCGCGCCGCAGGCGAGCTCGCCGGTGTAGAACCCCTCGGTCTGGCAGGTGCGGCCCCCGAGCAGCGCGCCGTCGCAGGTCTCGGCGCCCACGATCAGACCGTCGCCGCAGACGGGCGTGCACACGGTCGGGTTCGTGGTGGTGCAGTCGAAGCCCGCCTCGAGGGCGCACGCCGACGAGCACCCGTCCCCGGCCGCGGTGCCGCCGTCGTCGCAAGCCTCGCCCTCCTCGACCCGGCCGTTGCCGCACATGGCGGTGCAGTCCGACAGATCGAAGCGACAGGCTTCGTCGCAGCGCAGCAGGCCACCGACCGCCCCGAGGCTGGTGCAGGAGGTGCCGTTCAGGTCGGTACCGTCGCACTCCTCGCCGTGGGCGGAGTCCACCGCGCCGTCCCCACAGATGGGGCCGCACGTGGTCGTGTCGAACGTGCAGTCCGTCCGGCAGGTGAGCGGGCCGTCCACGTGATGGCCGAGGGTGGCGCAGGTGGCGCCGCCCAGCTCGGCCGCGTCACACTGCTCGCCGGGGTCGATGATCCCGTCCCCGCAGGAATCGACGGCCTTGGGGTCTACCTTGCAGGCCTGGAACGTCAGGAGTCCGATGAAAAGACTGATGAGAGATCTTCCTGCATGTGACAAGATGTGTCACCTCCCATGATGCCCCTACTATACATGGTCCATGAACCATCACAAACAGGAAAAATCACCCGACACGGTTGCGGCCGCCGGTCTTGGCGCGGTACAGGGCGTGGTCGGCGCGGATGATGGCCGAGTCGATGGAGTCGCCGATGTCGGCCTCGAGGACCGAGACGCCGAAGCTGGCGGTGATCTTGATGACCGGCTTGCCCTCGCCCAGGGAGACCTCCATGGCCTCGACCATCTTGCGCGTGCGCTCGGCCACCTGGCGGGCGACCTCGAGGTCGGTCTCGGGCAGCCCGACGATGAACTCCTCGCCGCCGTGGCGGGCGACGAAGTCGTACTTGCGGCTGTTCTTCTCGAGGCAGCCGGCGAAGGCCTTGAGCACCAGATCCCCTGCGTCGTGGCCGTGGGTGTCGTTGACCTTCTTGAAGAAGTCGATGTCGGTGAGGATGAGCCCGATGGGCTTCTTCTCGCGCAGCTCGCGGGCCCGCTCCTCCTCGAGGCGGCCGATGAAGGCGCGCCGGTTGAGCAGGCCGGTGAGGAAGTCCGTGCGGGCGGTGTGCTCGGCGATCTGCTTCTGCTGCTCGGCCTCGAGCTTGGCCTTCTCGAGGAGGACCTCCATGAGCTTGCGCTCGGTGATGTCCTGGATCATGCCGATGGCGTACATGGGCTTTCCCTGGTCGTCCTTGACCATGGAGGCCGACAGGATGCCCCACACGGTCTTGCCCCGGGCGCCCTTGTAGCGCTTCTCGATGTGGTAGTCCGAGAACTCCCCGAGGAAGAGCTTGGCCTTGAGCGCACGGTCGTTGTCGATGTCCTCGGGGTGGGTGATGGCGTTGAGCTCGAGGCCGAGCACGTCCTTCTCGCTCGTCTCGAGCATCTCGCAGAACGAGCGGTTCACCTTGACCAGCTTGCCGTCGAGGTCCGACAGCGCGATGCCCACCGCCGCGCTCTCGAACGCGCAACGGAAGCGCTCCTCGGAGTCGCGCAGGGCCTTCTCCATCTGGCGGCGCCAGGCGATGTCCTGGGTGTAGATGGCGATCTTCTCGACCTGGCCCCCGGCGTCGTGGACGGCGTAGGCGGTGTACGAGAGCAGTTTTTCTCCCTCCTCGCGCTCGGTGTGCTCGGTCACCTTGGACTCGAGGATTTTCTCGCGCAGTTCACGGAAGACGCCGAACTCGACGCCCTGCAGGTCCTGAATCTTTTTGTTGACGATGTCGACGAGCTCCTCGCCCACCTGCTTGCACAGCGCCAGGTTGGCGTCGCGCACGCGCCCGGACGCGTCAATTAATATGATGCTCTCGGTGGCCGCGTTGATCAGCACGCGCAAGAGCTCCTCGGAGGCCGCGAGCTCGCGCCGGCTGAGCTCGAGGTCCGCGTAGGCGCGCTCGAGTTGGGCGTGGGCGGCCAGGCGACGCCCCTCGGCCTTGCGCAGAAGTGCGATGGCCAGCACCCCCGCGCTCAGGCCGCCCAGGGTGATCAGCGCGATGAGCACGGCGAAGAACTGGGCGCGGCTGTTCACCGCGTTGAGCACGGTGCTCATCTCGTGGTCGGCGCCGAGCAGGCCGACGATCTTTCCCGAGCCGTCGCGGATGGGCAGGTACACGCTCATCAGATCGCCCCACTGTTCGCTGTGGCTCTCCTGCACCACGCGCCCGTCGACCGTGATCACCCGGTTCCAGCCTTCGAGCTCGGTGGTGTCGCAGGCATCGCCCAGGGCGCTGAAGCCCTCGGTGCGTGGTTCCCGGCCGTCGACCACGTACACCAACTTCCCGTCGGGGGTCATGGCGGTCGTATATAGATATTTGAACCCCAGACGTACCCGGACCTCGTTTAAATATTTTCGCAACTCTTCGTAGTACGGGTCGGAGGCATCGAGGCCCTGGGTCAACCGGGCGAACCGCGCGGGGTCCACCTTTGGCAGGACCGATTCGAGCGAATAGGTGGACCGTTGGGCGATCTCGCTGCGGACCCGACGGTTGGTGTCCCGTAGAACCATCAGAAAAAGAAAGATGTTCGAGAGCAAGGTGACCGTCAGAAGGACGGTCGCGAGGATCGAAGTGAGCATGCGTTGGTTCTTGTGCGACATGACTTCTCCCGGTTCGAAAGGGCATTTTCATCGAATCCGGCGCCCGAGTCAATGCTTGATTCCACGCGCGACCCTACCGCCGGGCACGTCCGCCGCTCCGCACACCGGGTGTGAGAAAAACTTACTTGAGGGGTAGCATGTGGTTTTCAGCTTTACTTTTTTCCTGGTTGTGCTAGACCCTCCCTCGCGTTTTGTTCGTTCTTTTTTGTAGAATTGCACGAGGTTCGAAGATCGGAAGAGCGTCGTGTAGGGAAAGAGTGTAGATCTCGGTGGTC
>CALKWH010000227.1 GCA_938004375.1 uncultured Pseudomonadota bacterium | reverse complement strand
GATCGTATTCGGTGACTGGAGTTCAGACGTGTGCTCTTCCGATCTAAGGAGAGCTGCGCGGTGAAGCCGCCGGCGGTGCCGTCCCAGGTGGTCGACCGGTCGTCCACCCGCAGGGACGGGAGACGGCAATCGGCGACGAGCACGGCCGAGTTCTCGACGCCACCCACGTACTTGCGGCGCACCTGGCCCGGATCCAGGCACCAGGCGTTCCCCGCGCCGTCGTCGGCGCACCCGGGGAGGCCGCCGCCCCCCTGGATGAACAGTTTATAGGCGTGCAGGCCCACCGGGAGTTCCACGGTGGCGGTGTACCGGCCCTGGGCGTCGGGGCCTGTCATCTGCGGGGCGGTGGCCGTATCGAAGCCCTGCCACTCGCCGGGGATCTTGATGGCACCCACGGCGACCCCCGGGGTGAAGGTGAAGGTGGTGGGACAACCCGTCACGCAGGCGGGGGCGCCGTCCACGACGGCGCAGGCGGGCGTGGTCCCCGGGCAGGGATCGGCGCTCCACTCGGTGCAGCCCGAGGCTCCCGTGACGCAGGTCTCCAGCGCGGTCCCCGCGGTGTCGCAGCGCGTCACGTCCAGGGTGCACGCGTCGGTGCAGCCCGTGGTGCACCCCGAGGTGTCGAGCGAACACCCGTCGTCGCAGGCGAGGGTGCCGCCGGTGAAGCCTTGGCCCAGGCTCGCGCAGATGGCCCCGCCCAGGTCCGCGCCGTCGCAGGCCTCGCCGGTCTCGCGCAGGTCGTTGCCGCACACCGCGTTGTTCGTGTTGTTGACGTTGTTGACGTTGTTCGCGTTGTCATTGTTGTTTTTCGGGTCGTCGTCGCAGGCGCCCGCGACGACGGACAGGAGCAGGACACTGGCGAACCAAAAACGGAAAACCTGGGATTTCATGCTGACTCCTTGTCCGGCGCGGCGCCCGGCGGGAACCCCCGCGATCGCCGCCGACCTGGCGCTCACCATATCAGAGGTATGCCCCTCGCGCCACCGGTTGACGAATCCATAGGAACCGTCCCCGGTTCTGCATGACCCCAACCATGGACGAATCCAAAGAATTCGCAAACAGAACCGCCTCGGTTCTGCCTATCACCATTTTTTGAACACGAAAAACACCGCCAGGATGATCAGGCCGAAGCCCACCAGGTGGTTCCAGCGCAGGCTCTCCTTCAGGTAGGCCACCGAGAAGACCGAGAAGACCAGGAGGGTGATGACCTCCTGCATGGTCTTGAGCTCGGCGGCGTTGAAGCGGCCGTGGCCGAGGCGGTTGGCGGGCACCTGCAGGCAGTACTCGAAGAAGGCGATGCCCCAGCTCACCAGGATCACCAGCATCAGGGGCGAGCTCTTGAACTTCAGGTGCCCGTACCAGGCGAAGGTCATGAAGACGTTGGAGGCGACGAGGAGGGCGACGGTCCACATGGGGAACCTCCGGCGATCAAGGCAGCTCGACCCCGAATCGGGCGAGCAGGTCCACCAGCGACATCAGCGGCAGGCCGACGATGGCCTGGGGATCGGCGCCCACCACCGAGGCGAACAGCGCGATGCCCGCGCGCTCGATCTTGTAGGCGCCGGCGCAGTCCACCGGGTTGTCCCGGGCGACGTAGCGCGCGATGGCCTCCCGGGAGAGCGGGCGCATGGTCAGCACGTGCACGTCCAGGCGGCGCTCGAGGCGCGCGCCGTCGGTCACGGCCACGGCCGTGAGGAGCCGGTGGGTGCGCCCGGCCATGGCCGCGAGCTGGACCCGGGCCCGCTCGGGGGTGCCGGGCTTGTGCAGGATCATCCCGTCGAGCTCGGCCACCTGGTCTGCAGCGATCACCAGCGCGGCGGGGCACCGGGCCGAGACGGCGCGGGCCTTTGCCTCGCAAAGGCGCAGCACCAGGGTCTCGGGGGCCTCGCCCGGAAGCGGCGTCTCGTCGACGTCGGGGGCCTCGCAGTCGAACGGGAGCCCGAGGCGCTCGAGGGCCTCACGCTTGTATCGGGACGCGGAGGCGAGGATCAGACGCATAGGGGTTGGCTTTCCGGCCACTTCGTGGCCTGAGGGCACAAAGTGCCCGGACCGGCGCAGCCTGCGAAGGACGCTCCCTCGAAGGCCTGTCGCGGCCTGAGACGGGCGTCAGCCCGCCACCTGAGGGCACGAACGTGCCCGGATGGTCAACCGCCGCCCACCACCGCGATGAGCACGCCCGCGGCGATGGCCGAGCCGAGCACACCGGCCACGTTGGGACCCATGGCGTGCATCAGCAGGTAGTTGTTGGGGTCGGTCTCGCGGCCGACCTTCTGGGAGACGCGGGCGGCCATGGGCACCGCGGAGACACCGGCGGAGCCGATCAGCGGGTTCACCTTTCCGCCGGTCCACCAGCACATGAGCTTGCCGAAGAGCAGCCCCGCGGCAGTGCCGACGGAGAAGGCGATGAGCCCGAGGACGACGATCTTGATCGTCTTCACGTTGATGAACGTCTCCGCGCTCATGGTGGCGCCCACGCACACGCCCAGCAGGATGGTGACGATGTTGATCAACTCGTTGGCGGCGGTCTTGGACAGGCGGTCGACCACGCCGGCCTCCTTCACCAGGTTTCCGAACATGAGCATGCCCACCAAAGGGGCGGCGTCCGGGATCAGGACGATGGTGACCAGGGTGACCATGATCGGGAAGATGATCTTGGCCCGCTTGCTCACCGTGCGCAGCTGCTCCATGCGGACCGCGCGCTCCTTCTTCGTGGTCAAAAGGCGCATGATCGGGGGCTGGATGATGGGCACCAGCGCCATGTAGGAGTACGCGGCCACCGCGATGGGACCCAACAGGTGCGGGGCCAGCTTGGTGGTGGTGAAGATGGCCGTGGGGCCGTCGGCGCCGCCGATGATGCCGATGGAGGCCGCCTCGTTCATGGGGAAGCCCAGGGCCACCGCGCCGATGAGGGTGCCGAAGATGCCGAACTGGGCGGCCGCGCCCAGGAAGATCGTCTTGGGGTTGGCGATCAGCGGCCCGAAGTCGGTCATGGCGCCCACGCCCATGAAAATGAGCAGTGGGAACAACCCGGACTTGATGCCCCAGAAGTAGACGACGTACACCACGCCCCAGGAGTTGAGCTCCGATGGCACGAAGGGCTTGGTCAGGTCCGGGTGGGCCATGACGTCGGCGAGGGGGATGTTCGTGAGAATGACGCCCATGGCGATGGGGATCAGCAACAGCGGCTCGAAGCCGCGCACGATGCCCAGGTACAGCAGGATCAGGGCGACGCTCAGCATGGCCACATGACCCCACGTGAGGTTCATGAAGCCCATGGACTGGATGACTTGTTCGACGCCATGCATGGCAGACCTCCTATTCGAGCACCATCAGGGGCGCGTCGGAGTCCACACCCTGTCCCTCCTTGACCAGGATCTGACGGACCACCCCGCCAAAAGGCGCGGTGATCTCGTTCTCCATCTTCATCGCCTCGAGGATCAGGACCTTCTGGTTGGGCTCCACGCGGTCGCCGACCTTGACGAGGATCTTGAAGACCGTGCCCTGCAGCGGGCTGGGCAGCGGACGCCCACCGGCGGGACCGGCCGCGACCGGGGCCGGCGAGGACGCCGGGGCGACTGGCGCCGTGGTCACGGGCATGGCCATGGGCGCGGCCCCCGCGGCCAGGGGCGCCACGTCGACGGTGAACACGCGGCCGTTGACCTGCACCTGGTAGCGACCGGGACCGGCCGCCGCGGGCGCGGGAGACGGGGCGGCGGGCGCAGGGGCCGGCAAAGATGCCACGGGAGCCTTGACGCCCGGCATGGGCTCGGCCTCGGCCGTGCCCGAGAGCAGCTTGGCGGCGACCTCGGGATAGAGCGCGAGGGATATTTCGTCCTCGGGCTTCTTGATCAGGTCTTTGTACTTCGTGCGGATCTCGGGCAGCTCGGGCTTGAGGTGATCCCCCGGGCGGCCGTCGACCACCGGCTCGTCGCCGATGATCATCTTGCGGATCTCCGCGGAGATGGGGGCCGGGGTGCGCCCGTACATGCCGCGCACGTATTCCTTGGTCTCCTTGGTGATCATCTTGTAGCGCTCGCCGGCGATGACGTTCATCACCGCCTGGGTGCCCACGATCTGGCTCGTGGGGGTCACCAGGGGCGGGTAGCCCATGTCGGTGCGCACGCGGGGCACCTCGAGGAGCACGTCCTCGTAGCGGTCCAGCTTCTTCTGCTTCTCGAGCTGGCTGACCAGGTTCGAGAGCATGCCGCCCGGGATCTGGTAAATCAGCACGTCCACGTCCACCCGCTCGGAGATCGGGCTGACCATGGAGTCATACTTCTTGCGGACGTCCTTGAACACGGCGGTCAGCGGCTTGAACGCGGCGGGGTCCATGCCGGTGTCGTGGGGGGTGCCGGCGAAGCCGAACACCACGCTCTCGGTGGGGGGCTGGGAGGTGCCGCCGGAGAACGGCGACAGCGCGCAGTCCACCACGTCCGCGCCGGCGGCGGCGGCGGCGTAGTAGGTCATCTGGGCCAGGCCCGAGGTGCAGTGGGTGTGCACCTGCACGGGGAGGGCGACCTCCTTCTTCAGGCGCGACACCAGGCTGGTGCAGGCGGCCGGATCCAGCAGGCCGGCCATGTCCTTGATGCAGATCGAGTGGCACCCCAGCGCCTTGAGCTCGCCGGCGAACTTCACGAACGCGTCCTCGGTGTGCACCGGCGACAGCGTGTACGAGATCGTGCCCTGGACGTGCTTGCCCGTCTTCACGGCGGCGCGGATGGCCTGCTCCATGTTGCGGGTGTCGTTGAGCGCGTCGAAGATGCGGAAGATGTCGATGCCGTTCTTCGCGGCGAGCTCGACGAAGCGGTCCACCACGTCGTCGGCGTAGTGCCGGTAGCCGACCAGGTTCTGGCCGCGCAGCAGCATCTGAAGCTTGGTCTTCTTCACGGCACGGCGGATCGTCCGCAGCCGCTCCCAGGGATCCTCGGCGAGGAACCGCATGCAGGAATCGAACGTGGCGCCGCCCCACACCTCCAGGCTGTGGTAGCCCAGGTTGTCCAGCAGCTCGAGGGCGGGGAGCATGTCCTCGAGGCGCAGGCGGGTGGCGATCAGGGACTGGTGGGCGTCCCGCAGGATGGTCTCGGTAATCTTCACCATGATTTACGACTCCTTCTTGACCGGGGTAATCCGGGTTTGAAATGTCTCGGGGGCCATGCCGGTGTGGTGGGAGATGGCGGCGTGGATGGCGGCCTCCTCCTCGGGGGTGAGCCCGGTGTCCGCGGGCGCGACGGGGGAGAAGACCGGGGCGGTGGCGACCGACTCAGGGATCGCGAAGCGCCGCTCCATGAAACCCAGCACCACGATGCTGCCGTAGGTCAGCGCGAGCACGATGAAGACGATGCTCATTCCCAAACCAGTGAGTACGAATGCCTGTGACACCGTTCAGCCTCCTTCGTTCGTCGGCTCCGGGGAGCCGGTCACCATCTCATGGAAACAATCACCCGCCTGCACCCGCACGACCCGGTCGCCGGTCCGCACGCACAGCGAGAAGTCCGGACCGAAGTCCACGGCCAGCCCGCTCACGAGCTCGCCGCCGGGCACGAGCACCGACACGGGCCGGCCCAGCGTGCAACTCAGGTCCTTCATGGCCGCGCGCAGCACGGGCTCCCGGGCGGCGCCCACCTGGCCGGCTTCGAGCACCACGACCGCGAGCTCCCGGGCCAGCGGCTCCAACTGCAGGTCGGTCACGTCGGTCCACTCCGCGAGAGAAGTGGGCAAAAAGGCGCGGCGATCGGGCACCTGGGGCGTGGCCAGCGCGTTCAGGCCCAGGCCGGCGATGACCGCCAGTTGGCCCCGGGGCGCCCGCACCAGCTCCAGGAGCAGGCCGCCGAGCTTGCGATCTTCGATCAGCCAGTCGTTGGGCCACTTGAGCCGGACCCCGACCCCGAAGCGCTCCTGCAGCCAGCGGGCCACCGCGACCCCGATGGACGGGCCGATCAGGTGCAAAAGCGGCGGATCGGCCACGGGGATGGCCACCGAGAGGTACAACCCCCCCGACGGCGAGCGCCACACGTTGTCCCCCCGCCCCCGTCCTGCGGTCTGCTCGCCGGCGGCCACGGCGCCGGGGAGGGACCGGTCGTCCTGAACCCACGCCTTGAGGACGGCACTGGTCGAGTCCGTGACGGGGAAATAGGAGAAGGGGTGCGGCCACGCGAGCATGGGAAAGTGAGCGACCGGCAGACCCGCGACCCTCATCGGGAGAGGGAGGGTCCCACGGTCGCCGCGAACTTAGAACAAAACCAGAGATTTGCAAGGGCTTTCTTGGGGTCCGAGGTCACAACTCGAAACGCCGCCGGATCCAGTCCGCGAGCCGGTCGCAGGCCGTCTCGTCCGAGAGCGGCAGGGCAAAGTCATCGGCATAGAGCACCACGCGGTCCGAGGTTCGTTTCACCATGAGCAGGATCCGGGCCTCCCCGCCGACTGCGACCACGCGGCCGCCAATTTCCATGTAGGGAGTGGGCGAAGTTCCAACAGGCTCGCGGCCATCCTGCAGCCGCACGCCGGGCATGGCCGTGAGATAGCGGATGAAGCACTGCTCGGCGGCCAGAGTGTCGGTGTCGAAGGGGACCTCTCCCCCCTCGAAGCCGGTGAACAGGATCCGGCCCGAGAACGACTCGATCCCGGCGCCCAGGGGCGGCGGCCTCAAGGCCTCCTGCCGGTCCCACAGAGGGCGGGTGAGTAGACCGGCGGTCAGAAGCACGAGGGCGAAGAACAAGGCGAGTTCGAACCGGCGCCAGGCGCGCCGCACAGGGGGCGCGGGGGCCAGCGGCGCCTTGTAGGGGATCGGCCCGGAGACCCGCAGGCGGGCGCCGTTCTCCAGGGTGGAGCGTACCGGCAGCAGCACCTGGTCCGGGTCCCCGTGGAGCGCGTGGAGCATCCAGGTGAGGTCGCCGGGGTCGAGGCGGGTGCGAGCCCGCTCCCGGGCCAGGGTCAGCACCTCGCCCAGGCTCTTGCCCGAGGCCAGATCCTCGTAGAAGCCGGCCGACATCTCGACGGCCGAGCGGTCCGGAACGTCCATGAGCGTCGAGATCACCGCCTGCACGCCCGCTCCCCGCAACGCGCGGGGCCAGATGGCGGCGGCGGCCGGGTCCATGGCGAGCCCGGGGCACGCGTTGGAGTACACCAGCCGCACGCGGCAGCCGCCGAAGAAGCAGGCCGCCATCTCGGGTACGCCGAAGGTGCCGTTCTTCAGTTGCCAGGCCGGCTGCAGACCGTCCGGTCCCGACACCGAGCGCATGTGTCCCACGTAGTGCACCACGGCGTTCTGGTTGAAGTTCTTGATCAACTCCTCGATGGTGGGGTTCACCATCAGCCGGGCGGCGTAGGCCTGCTCGCGGTCCAGCGCCCGCACCAGGCGACGCGCCTCGGGCAGGGCCCCTGGCAGATCCCGGTCGGGGTCCGAGACCACGACGAGCATGCGCACGGGCCGCACGGGTTCTCGCAGGGAGGGAGCCGCGCGGGGACGGTCCACCCGTCCGATGGAGAAGCGCCTGCACCAGAAGTCGTCCCCGTCGTGCAGCCACTCCCAAGGGAGCTCCTGCAGCGCGGGATCGACCAGCAGGGCCAGGAGACCGTCGGCACCCCGCAGCCGGGCGGCCACCTCCGAAGGCAGGATCAGGCCGGAGAGCGCGCGGGACAGGGCCTCGAACTGGCCGGCGGTGGCGGGGCCCGGGTCGCCATGGACCTTGCGGTGGGCGAGGGAGCGCAGCTCACCGCACAGGGTGCGCGCGCGCGCCTCGGGCCAGTCGGAGCTCCACGGCCCCTCTCCGGTCCCCGGGAGGGTGAAGTGCAGTCGCCCGTCGAGGAGTTGGACCTGGAGCCTCATGGCGGCCCGGGGAACCGGCTCTCGGGCTGCGTCAGCCGACCGGCGCGAAGGTCCAGGCGGGCGACGGCCCCGCAGGTGAAGGCGAAGTTGCGCGGACCATGCCCGGCGGGGAAGCCGGAGGCCAGCGGGAGGCCGGGCGCGAACCGGCGGCAGGTGGCCAGCAGGAGCTCGAGCTCGAACGCGGGACACTCGGTGAACTCGCCGAACACCAAAGCCGCCGCCCGGGCCAGATCGGTGGCCGCGAAGAGCTGCCAGAGGAGGCGGTCCAACCGGTACGGGGCCTCACGGACTTCCTCGAGCAGGACGATGCGTCCGGCGAACGGGGTGCTCCAGGGCGTGCCCGCGGCCGAGGCTGCCACCGTCAGGTTGCCGCCGGCCAGGGGACCCTCGATCACCGCTTCGGGGGCGTCCCCGTGCAGGGTCAAGCCGACGTCCAGAAGCGGCAGCCGCCCCTCGAAGAGCCGAAGGAAGCGGTCCAGATGGTCCGGCGGGAGCAGGGGCAGTTGGGTCACGTTGGGCCCCGAGATCGAGGGAACCCCGGCGACCTGCCAAAGGAAATGCAGCGCGGTGACGTCCGAGAAGCCCACGAGGGGCTTCGGGTGCTTGCGCAGGGTGGCGAGCACGCGATCCCGGTCCAGGCGCAGGGCCCCATGGCCGCCGCGGGCGGCGACGAGGATCCCCACCTCCGGGTCGCGAAGGGCAGCACACACGCTCCCGGTGCGGCCGTCGTCGTCGCCGGCCAGGAAGGGCCAGGATCCGGGTTCGGGCTTGAAAATCCGGTGGGGAGGGAGCAGGCGCAGCCCGGCGTCGAGGGCTTCGGGAGACGGTGGGCTGGAGGGAAAGACGACGCCGGGCAGAAGGGGCATCGGGAGTTACTTCTTCTTGGTGCGCCGACGACGCTTCTTCCCGCCTTCTTCGCCACCGCCGGCGTCCCCGCCGCCGGCGTCCCCGCCACCTTCTTCGACCACCGAGATCTCCTCGCCACCTTCGATGGTGTCGGTCTCAACGGGGGGGGCTTCCTCGTGAGGGGGATCCGGGATCGCGGCCAGGTCCACGGCCGTGGCGCCCGGATCGATGGGGATCGTGCGTTCGGCCTCGTCGGTGACCGGAGCGGGCACGCCTGCCTCGGGAGACGGGTCGGGTTCCGCAGGCGCGGACTCGACGGCCGGCGGTGCCTCGACGGCCGGCGGTGCCTCGACGGCCGGCGGATCCTGTTCCACCGGCGGTGCCTCGACGGCCGGCGGCGCCTCGTGCGTGGGCTTCGGGGGCGCCACCTCGCCCGGGGCCAGGACCCAGCCCGAGAGCCGGGTGAAGTCGGCGTCGGAGAACTCCACCCACTTCAGGTGCATCTTGCCCGGTTCCCCGGCGCCGCGGCTCTCGCGGACCCGGGTCACCACGGCGCTGCCGAGCGCGTGGCCGTCGGGATGGTCGACCCGGAGCTCCAACTCGGTGGCCACCGGGAGCGGATCCGGCATCTCCACCACGGCGTTCTCCATGGACACCTCGGAGAACGGGAGGTTCTGGGCGATGGGCACACCCTGATACAGGACGGAAGCGACGAGATTGGAAACGCTGGTCATGGAAAGCCTCCAGGGGTGACGAAGATCGGACTAGCCGGGCTGGGCCGTGCCGCAGTGCGGACAGAAGCGGGCCCCCATGGCGAGCTCCTGCTGGCACTTCACGCACTTGGGCGCGGCCGCGACCTGGGTGGTGCCGCACTGAGGACAGAACCGGGAGCCCTTGGCCAGGGGCGCGCGGCACTGGACGCACGGCACGGTGGCAGGCTCCTCGACGGCGGGCTTGCCGCAATTGGCGCAGAACTTCACGCCCGGCGTCAACGGGGCCTGGCAGCCGGCGCACAACGCAGCGGGCGCCGAGGCGGCCACGGGGGCGGCCGGCTGCGGCGGCATGCCCGGCTGCGGCGGATAACCGCCCGGCTGCGGCGGATAGCCGCCCGGCTGGGGCGGGTACCCTGGCTGCGGCGGGTACCCCGGTGGGTAGCCGCCCTGGGGCGGATAACCCGGCTGGGGCGCGTATCCCGGCGGATAGCCGCCCGGCTGCTGGGCCATGCCCGGCGCCATCATCCCGGGCATCATGAACCCCATGCCCATGCCCATGCCCATGCCCATGCCCGCGCCCATGCCCGCGCCGGCCATGCCGCCCTCGTTCTGGGCGGCGTCGCGCACGGCGTAGGCCATCTGGTACTGCTGGAACTGGGGCAGGTCCTTCTTGAACAGGCCGAAACCGCTGTACTCGTTGATCTTCGCCTGGACCTCGGGGGGCGGGCTGATGCCGCCGATACGCAGGTCCTCGAGCTCGACGCCGTTCTTGGCGAAGTCGGCGGCCACGCGGGCCTTGCAGGCGGCGCTGATCTTGGTCAGCAGGGCCGGCAGGTCGATGATGCTCTTCATGACCTCGCCGAGCACGCCGAGCATGGTCTGGACGATGGTGTCCTTGGCCCAGTTGGCGAACTCGGTGGTCTTGTAGATCGCCGAGGTCTTCATGCGCTTGTTGATGAACAACTGCGGATCCACGATCTTGTAGGTCATGGTGCCAAAAGCCCGCAACTGGACGATGCCCATCTGGGCGTCCGAGAAGTTCATGGGCTCCTTGGTGCCCCACTTGCAGGTGTCGTCGTCGATCAGGCCGCAGTCCACGAAGATGACCTCGGCCTGGAACGGGGTCTTGTCGCCGAAGACCTTGTTGATCGCCTTGCTCAGCAGCGGGAGGTTCCCGGTGGTGAGGGTGTGGCGCCCGGGCGAGAAGGTGTCCAGGGCCTGGCCGCCGCGGTAGAAGATCGCCACCTGGCTCTCGCGGACGATCAGTTGGGCGCCTATTTTAATATCCGCCCTTAAATCCTCCGGGAGCCGACGGCCGAGCACCGAACGGGATTGATCCGAAAATTCGAGAAGGTCGATGAGTGCCATTCTTGCCTCCAACCCGAGGACCTCGGCCTCGCGTCGTCTGGGTTTCTCCGCCGACGGATCAAAGCATCAAAGCCGCCGCCGGCGCAAGTGGAAAAGGGTCCCGCCTCAATGCAACAACTTGCGGATGAGGTTCTCCCGCTCGTTGAGGTGGCTGTCCATCTGCCGCAGCGCCCCCGTCAACTGGAAAAACAGGGGCTTGGGGTTCTCGGACGAGAGCACGGCGTTGGCCAGGTTCTGCAACTGGGTCGCGACGTTGGCGCGCAGCCCCTCGAGCTCCTGGTCGAACTTCTCCACGGCCTGGATCGCCTCGGTCTCCTCGGAGCTGCCGAACAGGTTCCCCGCGAACCCCTGGTTCGCCCAGCGGAGCCGATCCCGCACCTTGGTCAGGAGCGCGGTGGCCTGCTCGGCGTCGGTGAGCAGATCCATCTTGGAGATGTCCATGGAGATCTGCATCTTCAACTGCTCGAGCAGGTCGTGGGACTCTTTGAGCTTGGAGGTCATGTAGTCGCGAAAGGCCCTGTCGGTGCCGCGGCTCTCGGTGCGCTGACGGTAGCCCTTGTATCCTGGGATGATGTAGTCCAAAACTGCCATGGGAAACTCCTTTTTCGCTTGACTATTCCTTCGCGTTCTTCGCGCTCTTCGAGAGCATGATGCCCACCACGACCAGCAGCCCGGCGACCAGCAGCAGGAACGGCCAGCTCTTGCCGAAAGGCATGATCTCGAGGCTGGACAGCAGCCAGAAGAGGAACAGGGTGCCGAGGAAGGCCGCCCCGGGCATCCAGCCCGTCATGTCGGTGGCCGCCGCCTGGATCGCCAGCGAGAAGAACAGGGCCATCGGGATCGCCGGCCACACCTGCCCCCAGCGGGCGGCGTCGAACGTGACGGTCGCGATGAGCAGGATGGCCGCCGTGAAGATGGTGGCCAGCCACGGTAACGCCTTGATGACTACGTTTTGTTGCGCCATGTTTCGATTCCTCCTGCGCGTCGCAGCGCGCTCAGTCTTCCTTCATTTTGTTGATCTTGAACTCCACGCGGCGGTTCTTCTCCCGCAGCCGGGTGCTGATGTTGGCGAACCGCGGCTTGGTGTGCCCGTACCCCTTGGCCGTCAGGCGTTCACCCTTGACGCCCTGGGTGATGACGTAGGCGCGTACGGCGTCGGCGCGATCCTGACTGAGCTTGAGGTTGTGGTCGGCCTTGCCCTTGTCGTCGGTGTGGCCCTGGATCTCGAGCTCGAGGATCTCGGGGTTGTCGATCATCAGCGCGGCGACCTCGTCGAGGATGATCAGGCTCTCGGCGAGCAGCTCGGCGCTGTCGAGCTTGAACTGGATGCGCTCGGTGATGGTGATCTGCCGCTGCTTGCGGTTGATGGTGGCGGTGGACTTGGCGGGCTTCTTCTTGACCACCAACTCGACGGGGGTGGCCGTGCACTTGGGCAGCGTCACGGTGGCCGAGCGGGTGAGATGCTCGGGCTCGCTGTAGACGATCTCGTACGCGCCAGGGAACACCTTCACCTCGGCCTTGCCCTCGGCCGACAGCGTCGCGTCCAGGGACACGTCCTTCTCATCCATGGTCTTGCCCTGCACCTTGAGGGTCCCGCCCACCGGCGCACCCGCATCGTCCTTGACGAACACGTAGACCGAGCACTGCTCGGGTCCTTTCGCCCTGAGCTTCATCTGGATCTCGGTGGGGGCGTCGGTGCGCACCACGGCGACCGGGAGCTCCTGGTCGTGGAAGTCCTTCTTGCCCACGCGCACGGTGTAGTTGCCCGGCTTGACCGGGATCGAGGTGAACCCGCCCTGGGCGTCGGTGGCCTGGCGCGGCAGTTGCGTGCCCACGAAGTCCACGGTGGCGCCCTCGAGCGGGGCGCCCTGCTCGTCGGTGACCTTCCCGCGGATGGTGCCCATGGGCTCGGCCACGGGGGTGCGGTCGACCTCTTTCACCACCTCGCGGACCACGGGGACGCAGGGCCCCGGGGCCTCGGCGGCCTGGTAGGAGAGCATGGCGAACACGTTGTACACCGGCTGCGGGGGCGCCACGGCGAAACCCGGATAGTCCAGCGCCAGATCCACGCCGGCGGACAACGCCACCTGGCGGGTCACGTGCCAGCGCACGCCCAGCGTCAGGTTCTGGGAGAAGGTGTCGTCGGCCGCCACGTTGCCGTTCACGGCCACGCGGTTGCGCCAGCCCATGAGCGTGTCGTCGGCGCCGTCGGTGAAGAACCGGAAGCCGTACTCCACCACCGGGCTGACGACGGTCCCCTTCACGCGCAGCGGCGCCTCGAAGCCGAGGCTGAACTGGACCCGGCTCTGGGCGACGCCCAGGGCAAACTCCTGGACCATGTAACCGTACAGGGGTTCGACCGTGGCGAAGTCGGCCGAGCGCGGCACGTCGCCGAGCAGCCGGGAGGAGCCGTCGTACACGTACCCCAGGTTCAGATGCACGAGGAAGGGGAACGGGGCCTTCGGGGCCAGGACCCGACCGTCGAGGGAGGCGAGCAGGTGGAGCCCGGCGGAGGTGGCGGACAGGTCCGGACCCGGGGCGGCCATGCCGGAGTACAGCCGGCCGACCAGGGCGCCGCCGACGTTCAGGAAGGGGGTGACCCGGTGGCTGTACTTGGCGCCGAACAGCAGATCCCCGAGCGCCATCTGCGTGGAAGGCTCCCCGGTGCCGGCCAGATGATCACGCTCGTTGATATTGCTCATCGAATAAATGGTGGCGAAAGCCTCGACGGACCGTGGAAAGAACATGTGGAAGTGCACGCCGCCGGCGGTGCGGGTGTTCGTCTCGTGCTGGCCGGCCACCAGGAAATCGCCGTACCGGAAGAACTCCATGTGGAGGGCGAGGCCGAAGGTCCAGGGGGTCCCGGGGACAGCCGTGAGGGTCTGGAAGAGGCCGGTGCCCGCCGCGAGGGTGGACAGGGGCGTGATCGGATCGGACGGCGTGACCACCTCGTTCGCAGGCGCGGGGGTCGCCGGCTCTGCGGCGTGGGAGACGGACGAGAAGCCAAGCACGGTGATCAGCAGGCTGGATAGGCAAGAAAACTTCAACATCGAACTCCTCCAGAGGTCAGGACCCACGAGCAAAAATATGCACGCCCCATTTGGCCCAGTGTTTTTAGCATGATTCGGGAAAGGAGGAAATGATCAAGATTATGGAAGCGGTTTTTTCGCAATACGTTGAAAACGACGTAGACTGCGGCCGTCATGTCCGAGGTCCCCGCCGCCGCGTCCCCGTCGAAGGAACCCCCGCCCCTGGAGCTCACCGGCGGCACCGTCCGCTTTCCGGGCGCCGCCCGCTGCGCCCTCGATGACGTCTCCCTGGTCATGGAGCGCGCCCGGCGCTGGGCCATCGTCGGGGAGTCCGGCAGCGGCAAGTCCACCCTGATGCGCGCGCTCCTCGGGCTGATCCCCCTGCACGCGGGGACCGTCCGCTGGTTCGGCCGGCCGATCGCCGGCCTCGGGAGCACCGAACTGCGGCGGCTGCGCGCTCGCGTCCAACCGGTGTTCCAGGACCCCATCGCGTCCTTCGATCCGCGGTTCGACGCTCGGCGGGTCCTGGAGGAACCCCTCGTCATCCATGGGTGGACCGACGAACGACGGCGGTTGGAGCGGTGCCGGGAGGTGCTGAAGCAGGTGGGGCTGGATCCCGCCGCCCTCGGGACGCACCCGCGCCGCATGTCCGGCGGTCAGCGCCAGCGCCTGGCCATCGCCCGGGCCATGACCCTGTCCCCCGAGGTGCTCATCGCCGACGAACCCACGGCGGCCCTGGATCTCTCGGTGCAGGGGCAGATCCTGTCCCTCCTGCTCGAGCTGCATGAACAGACCGGGCTCACCCTGGTGTTCATCTCCCACGACCTGCCCCTGGTCTCCCAACTGTGCGACCACGCGGCCGTGCTCTACGCGGGCCGCCTCGTGGAGGCCGGGCCCGCCGACGAGGTCTTCCTGCGGCCCCGCCACCCCTACACCCGGGACCTGCTCGAGGCCTCCGAGGGCCGGCTCCCCCCCGCGGGCGCGGCCGCCCTGCCCGGCCCCGGCGTGTCGGGCTGCCCCTATGCGCCCCGGTGCGCCTTCCGGGAGGACGCCTGCCAGCAGGCCGTGCCCCCGCTGCGCACGGCGGGCGCGGCGCGCTTCGCCTGCCGCCGGGATCTCCCCCCTTGATTTCTCCTTTCCGGTGTGCCAAGAACGGCCCCGGGTCCACCCCCCAGGAGACGTCATGTCCTCATCGGTACCGCCCCAAGTCCCCGCCCTGATCGAGGAGATCGCCCGGCTGCGCTCCGAACGCAACGCCGTGATCCTCGCCCACAACTACGAGCTGGCCGAGGTCCAGGACATCGCCGACTTCACCGGAGATTCCCTGGAGTTGTCGCGCCGCGCCGCGGCCACCGAGGCGGACGTGATCGTCTTCTGCGGCGTGCACTTCATGGCCGAGACCGCGGCCATCCTCGCTCCTGGCCGCACGGTCCTTCTGCCGGTGCCCGAGGCCGGCTGCCCGATGGCCGACATGATCACGCCCGACGAGCTGCGCACCTTCCAGGCCGGGAACCCCGGCGCGATCACCGTGACCTACGTGAACTCCACAGCCGAGATCAAGGCCCTCTCCGACGTTTGCTGCACCAGCGCCAACGCCCGGGGGGTCGTCGAGTCGCTGCCCGCTGATCGCCGCATCCTGTTCGTCCCCGACCGTCACCTCGGCGAATGGGTGACCCGGGACCTGGACCGCGACGTGGTCTTCTGGCCTGGCTTCTGCCCGGTCCACCAGCGCATCCTCCCCGAGGATCTGCGGCGCCGGCGCGCGCAGTTCCCCGACGCCGTCGTGATGGTCCACCCCGAGTGCGATCTCCCCGTCTGCGAGCTCGCCGACTTCGTCGAGAGCACCGGCGGCATGCTCCGCCGGATCGCCGGCCTGCCCCAGGGAACCACCGTGATCCTGGGCACCGAGGTGGGCATGATCAACCGGCTGCAGGCGGCCCGCCCCGATCTCGTGCTGATCCCGGCCGGCCCCGACCTGGTCTGCGCCAACATGAAGATGACCCGCCTGGTCCACGTGCGCGACGCCCTGCTGCACCTGCAGCACCGGGTGACCGTGGCCCCCGAAGTCGCCGAGGCCGCCCGCGGGGCCATCGAGCGGATGCTGGCGATCCCATGAGCTCCGACGAACTGGACGAACGCACCGAACCGGTGACCCGGGTGAACCCCGTGGAACTGGTGACCGGAGAGCTCTCCCTGCGCCCGTGGCCCCTGCGCCTGGGACCCGCCGGTATCGACGCCCTGCGGGATCTGGAGGCCGGACGCTTGGCGCTCGAGGACGAGCGCGCGACGCTCGAGGCCGAACGCTTGGCGCTCGAGCATGAGCGCCTGGCGCTCGAGCATGAGCGTGCCGCCGCCCGCCGGGAGGGCCTCGTCCTGGGGATGGAGGAGGCCCGCCGCGGCGCCGTCGAGCGGCTCGACGAGCTGGAGCGGAGACACGCCCTCGAGCTCGCGGCCATCCGTGAGGAGCTGGTCCGCCGCGTCCCCCGTATCGCGGCCCGGCTCGCCGCCGCCGCCCTGGGTCGGGAGGTGACCCTGGACCCCGACGCCTGGCGGGACTGGTTGCTGGGCCTGATCGACCGGCTGCGTCCGGCGTTGACCCTCACCGTGCATCATCATCCGGCGGACGCCGCACGCGTGGCAGCCCTGCTGGAGCGCGTCCGCCGCGACCGTGACGGCCTTGAGCTCGACGCACGCGGCGACGACACCCTGGAGGCAGGGGAGGTCCTCCTCGAGACCCCCTCGGTGCGGGTGGACGCGCGCCTCGCCTCCCTGACCGCGGCGTGGGAGCGGGACCTGGAGCAGGTGTTTCATGAAGACCGACCTTGATGAACTCCTCGAACGGGCCGAGCGCGCGGCCTCCGGGTTGACGGGGCCTTCCGTCCTGGGCCGCGTGTGCGGCGTGGAGGGCTGCCTGGTGCGCGTCCGCCTGCCCGAGCCGCGCATGGGGGATTGGGTCGAACTGGTCCCGCCCGACGGCGGCCCCGGGCTGCCGGCCGAGGTGACGGGCTTCGACGGCGAGGACGTGTGGTGCAGCCCCGTCGGTCCCCTCACCGGCCTCGGGCCCCGCTGGAGCGTGCGCCCCGGGATCCCCTTTGGCGTCATCGCGTCCCGGGGCTTGCTCGGCCGCGTCCTGGACGGCCTGGGACGGACCATGGACGGCGGCCCGGACCTGACCGGGGACAGGCTCCCTTATGACGCGCCCGCTCCCTCCCCGCTGGCCCGCCCCCTGGCGGACCGCCCCTTCGTGACCGGGATCCGCGCCATCGATGGTCTTTGCACGCTGGCCCGCGGGCAGCGCGTGGGACTGTTCGCCGGCTCCGGGGTGGGCAAGAGCCACCTGATGGGCCAGCTGGCGCGCCAGGCCGAGGCCGACGTCACCGTGGTCTGCCTGGTGGGCGAGCGCGGCCGCGAGGTCGTCGAGTTCCTCCACGACAACCTGCCCGAAGCCGACCGGTCGTCCTGTGTCCTGGTGGTGGCCACCTCGGACCAGCCCGCGCTGGTGCGGGCCCTGGCCCCCCTCTGCGCCACGTCCATCGCCGAGTGGTTCCGCGACCGCGGGAACCACGTGCTGCTGCTGGTGGACTCCCTCACCAGGATGGCCCGCGCGCTGCGCGAGATCCACCTGCAGATGGGGCAGGCCCCGGCGCGCCGCGGCTACCCGCCCTCGGTCTTCGCCGGACTCCCCCGCCTCCTCGAGCGCGCGGGCAACCAGGAGACCGGCTCGATCACCGGCATCTACACGGTCCTCGTGGAAGGGAGCGACCTGGAGGAACCGGTGGCCGACGAGGTGCGGGGTCTGCTCGACGGACACCTGGTGCTGTCCCGGGAGCTGGCCGAGGTGGGACACTACCCCGCCCTGGACATCCCCCGCAGCCTCTCGCGCATGTCCGGGAGGGCGGCGGGACACGGGCGTCAGGAGCTCGCCCGCCGCGTGCGATCCTGGCTCGGCGCCCGGGCCGCCGCCCGGGATCTGCTGCGCGTGGGCGCCGTCACCCCGGGCGCCGATCCCCTTCTCGATGAGGCGCTGGCGCGCGCCGACCGGCTGGACGGTTTCCTGCGGCAGGGTCCCGAGGCCGCCACCTTCGAGGAGACCTGGCGCCGGCTGGAAGACCTGATCAGGAGTTGAACTCCGGGAGGGTCTTTTGTCGAAATCGAAATCGAAATCGAAATCGAAATCGACTTGACCGGCGCCGTCAGATCACCTTGGTGGGGTTCCCCGCCAGCTTGATCAGCGTCTCGATCTCCTTCTGTCGTTTCCCGTAGCGTTCCCGGACCAGCTCCTCGATGATGTCGGGGACGGACCGGTCCTCGACGATGGCGAGCAGCTTGAGCCGCTTGTGCGTGTCGTAGGTGATCTTCACCGCCACCTTGTCACGCTCGGCCTCCGACGACCGGCCGACGTCCCTGCCAGAACGACTCCTATCCTTGTCCATGTCTCACTCCTGACGATGGTGCGCGGGGCCGCCCCCGCGGGTTGGGTGCGCTCAGACCCAGCCGTCCCATGTACAGCGCCATGCGCCGCCGCGACAGGCCGAGTCGGGCCGCCGCCCGCGTTACGTTGCCGTTCTCGCGGGCGATGGCGTAGGCGATCAGTTCCCGGGCCACCGTGTCCAGGTGCTCGTCGAGGGAGATCTCGCTCTCCAGGGAAGGCAGCGCCACGGTGCGCTCCCCGCCGGCGGTGCCGGGACCCGGGTTGGTGAAGTTCCGCAGGTAGGCCTGCAGGTCGGACACCTCGAGGCGCGCGCGATCCTGGGCCACGGTGATCGCGTACTCCACCGCGTTCTCCAGCTCGCGGACGTTCCCCGGCCAGGGCTGATCCACCACCATCTGGAGGAACTCCGGGCTGACCTCCTTGACGGGCTGGTTCTCCTTGAGGCAGATCTTGCGGACCACCAATTGGACCAATTGGGGGATGTCCGCCTTGCGCTGGCACAGGGGCGGCACGGTGACGGGAAAGACGCTGAGCCGGTAGAAGAGATCCTCCCGGAAGCGGCCGGCACGGACCAGCGCCTGCAGGTCCCGGATGGTGGCCGCCACCACCCGCACGTCGACCTCCTGGGGCCGGGTCGCGCCCACGGGGTAGAACACGCGGTCCTGGAGCACCTGCAGCAGCTTCACCTGCACCGCGGGCGGGATCTCCCCGATCTCGTCCAGGAAGATGGTGCCACCGTCAGCCGCGCTCAGCAGCCCCTGGTTCTCGCGCACGGCCCCGGTGAAGGCGCCCCGGACGTGCCCGAACAACTGGCTCTCGAGGATGCCCTCGTTGATGGTCGTCAGGTTGACCTCGACGAACGGCCGGGCGCGCCGGGCGCTCAACTGGTGGATCATCCGGGCCAGGCGGGTCTTGCCCACCCCCGAGGGGCCCAGCAGCAGGACCGTGGTCTGCCGTGCGGCCACCGACTGGATCACGCCGAGCACCTCCTGCATGGCCGGGCTGGTGGCCACCAGCGGGCTCTGTTGCAGGCTCTCGAGCAGCTTCTCGGTCTGCAGCGTGCGCACCTCCCGGTTCAGGCGGGCGGTCTCGGAGGCGCGGTCGATGGTGACGCGCAGGCGCTCGGCGGCCACGGGCTTGGTCAGGAAATCGTACGCGCCCCCCTTCACCGCGGCCGTGGCCAGCTGCATGTCCATCTGCCCTGTGATCACCACGACGGGCACCTGGGGCCGCGCGCTCTTGAACGCGTGGAGCAAGTCCAGCCCGCTGCCGTCGGGCAGCACGATGTCCAACAGCACGATGTCGGGATCGGTCTCGGTGAACATGCGCAGGCCGTCCTCGAAGTTGTAGGCCTGGGCGATCTGGAATTTCTTGAGAAAATGGGTCCAGGCGCGCTGCAGCGTTTCGTCGTCGTCGATGATCAGGACACGGGACTGCACGTCGCGCCTTCCTGCGGAGCTCGCTCCGCGGGGACGTCCAACTGCACGCCGATGCCGCGGAAGCGTTCCACGAGAGTGGACAGGACGCGGCGCGCGACCTCGGGGTAGTCCTCGACGATCTCGTCGAAGAGTGTGGGTTCGAACCGCAACAGCAGCAGGTTGCCGCGGGAGACGCAACTGGCGGTGCGCACGCCGCCGTCGAGGAGGGCGATCTCGCCGAGCACGGCGCCGTCGGTGAGCCGGTTCACGCAGGCCCCCCCCATGCGTACCTCCAGTTCACCGCTGAGAACAAAATACAGTCCATCGGCGGGCTCCCCTTCCTGAAACAGGGTCTCCTGGCTGGACAGGTGCACCTCTTCGCCCAGCCGAGCGATCTCCAACAGCAGCTCGAAGGGAAGGTTGTTGAAGAACGAGCTGTTCTGCAGGCAGATGACCTTCTGCAAGATGCGCGGATCGATTTCCGCAGCCGCCATGGAGACCTCCTACACGGACCAGGCATCCTATCAGAAACGACGTTAAGGCTTCAAGCTGTTGCATTCGACGCCGAATTTTGAATAATGGGGCGCGAACCCGGAGCCGTGATCCCGATGTCGAACCCGTTCACCCCGCCCCACCGAGCCGCCCTCCTTCTCTGGGCGTGGCTCGCCCTCGCCTGCGGCCGCGGCCAGGACGGCGCCGGACACGGCGAGGAACCTCCCGCACCTCCACCGGCGGTGGTGGAACAGCCGGCGAATCCGACTCCCGCGACCGGCCAGGACCCGCCCCCCGACGGCGAAGACTCCATGGGGACCGCCCGGAACCCCGCCACAACGGGAACCGTCGTGCCGCTGTGCGATCGATACATCCGCATGGTGTGCGGGTGTGCCGAGAAGCGGCAGTCGGCCCAACTGCGTCGGGCCTGCGAGCTGGCCCGACAGAGCCTGCCGGAATGGCAGAACAGCCACAAGGAAGAGGAAGAGGAGCTGGCCGTGACCAAGGCCTGCCAGCGCGCCTTCCTCTACATCCAGTCCACGGGGCAGTGCGACGACGTGTCGTTCTAGGAGCCCCCAGGAGCCGCCCATGAGCCGTACTTCCAGCGTCATCGCCCTGTCCGTGACCACCTCGTTGATCACCTCGGCGCTCACCTTCGTCGCCCTGCAGATCTGGCTGGTCCCCCATCTGAAGCCATCGCGCCCCGAGACCAAGGCGGCCGAGGCGCCCGGCCCCGTCGAGGTGCCGCGCGTGCTGGGCCTGCGCCCGGACGACGCCAAGATCATCCTGAAAGAGAAGAACCTGCTGCTGTCGCTCTCCAAGACCACCCCCCACCCCTCCGTGGCCGCCGGACTGATCCACACCCAGACGCCCCTGGCCGGGTCGATGATCGTCGTCGGCCAGCCCATCGTGGTCGAGGTTTCCTCGGGTCCGCCGCCCGCTGCCGTCCCGCTGGTGGTCGGAAAGAACGTGACCGCCGCCCGCGCCGAGCTGGAGAAGCTCGGGCTGGTGGTCCAGATCAAGCCCCGCGAGGACCGGAACGCGACGCCGGACACCATCCTCAGCCAGGGCATCGAGCCGGGCCAGACGGCCACCTCGGGCGCCCCTATCGAGCTGGTCGTGGCCCAGGCCCCGGCCACGCCCACGGTGCCGGACTACAAGGGCAAGAACTTCAACAAGAAGGAGGTCACCGAGGAGCTCGAGAAGCTGGGGCTCAAGCTCGGCCGGGTCCGTTTCGTCGACGTCTCGGACCAGCGCAACGGCTACATCTACGGCACCACGCCCGAGGGCGGCAAGCAGGTCGATCCCGGCACCGCCGTGGACTTCCGCGTCCAGTACGTCGAAGACTGACCCCCGGCCTTCGCCGGCCGTCTTTCACCGGAGAATACCTGCCTTGCCTCCCGCGCCCGATGACGCCCGCAACGAGCCCCTTCTCTCGCGGCTGCTGACCCGGCTCCGACAGCCCCGGGCGACCGCCCTGACCATCGTCGGCGGCTACTGGCTGTTCTTCGTCGCCCTGTTCCAGGACAACGCCGCCGAAAGCGGAGAGCTGGCCGCGGCGGCGGTGCGGATGGGGACGGGCCCCATGCCGGGACACGCGCTGCTCCACCAGTTGACGGCCTGGGCGGGCCTCGTGCCCTTCGGTTCCCCCGGCGGACGCCTGCTGGTCCTCAACGGCGCGATCATGGCCCTCGCGTTGTACCACTTCGCCCGGCTGAGCCAGGAACTGATCGCCGACCGGTTCGCGGCCGTGCTGCCCCCGTTGGGTCTGTTCGCGGGCGTTCTTTTCTTCCGTAACACGTTCTTCTTTTCACCGATCCCGGTCACCCTGCTGTGCGTGGTCGCCGTGCTGCGCCTCCTCGAATGGCCGCTGGCCGACGGGCGAAGGTTATGGGCGGCCGCCTTCGTGCTGGGGTTGGGCTTCACGGGGACGCATCCGGTGTTCCGCCTGCTCCTGGTGCCGTTTCTGGCCTACCTGCTCTGGTCCTTTTTCTCCCATCGGACCGCCGTGCTGGCGACCCCCCTGTTCTGGCTCGCGGGGGCGACCGTGGCCATCGCCATCCCCCTGACCGCCCACCGCTTCGGACCCGCGCTGGCCGACGGCGCACACTGGTCCGGGTGGATCTCGACCCTGTCCATGGGCCCGGAGCTGGAGCTCGCGGGGCCGCGGATCGCCTCGGTGCACGCATTCGTCTGGTGGCCCGACCTGCTCCACCAGTTCGACCACCTGGGCGACTCGATCCCGATCATCCTGCTACCCCTGGTCCTCGCCGGCCTCTGGCCGCGGGTCGGCGGCCACTGGCGACCGGGCGACAGCAAGTTCTACGTGTTGCTGGGGCTGGGCCTGGCCGAGTGGGCCTGGTCCCTGTGGATGATGCCGGGCTCCCTGGGCCTGGCCCAGACGGGGTGGCTCTTCTCGGCCGCCCTGTGGATCTCCTGCGCCCGGGGGGTTTCGCTGGTGGCGGACGAACTGGCCGAACCCCTGGCGCGTAAAGGCTTCGTGTGGTTCCTGCTGCTCGTGGGACCGCTGTCCACCTGGCTCTCCGATGGCGGCGAGCGCTTCCACCTGGAAGCCCCCAGCCCCCGTTGGGCCCTCCAGACCGCGGCGACGCTGCCCGGCGGAGCCGTCCTGCGGCTCCCCGTCGACCAGTGGGGACAATGGCAGGCGGCCTGCGCCCTGCTCGGTCACCGGCCGCGGGACCTGCGCCTGGTGGTCGCCGGCCGCGGCCCGATCCCCGTCGAGGCCGGGGAGTTGTGGTCCCCCCTGCTGGTCGACCGGCTGCCTCCCGGTTGGGGCCTCGACCCGGTGACCCCGCTGGCCGGCCGCCTCGTGCCATTGGACCGGCTGCCGGATCCGGCGCCGCACCTGGACGGGCTCGCCCGCGCCCTGCTGTCCCCGGTGGGCCGGCAGCCTTCCTTCGTCCGCGGGCACACGGCCCGGCTCCTGGCCGCCTGGGGCGAGGTCTTCCTGCACAACGGGAACCTGACCGCGGCCGCCCGGTTCTCGGCGCTGGCCCACGCGGTGTCCCCCGAGCTCGGCGCCGTCGCCCTGGTCGCCGCACGCCTCGAGGCCGCCTGGCTGCGCCACGAGAACGCCCGGCTGATCCTGGTGAGGGCCCTCGCACGGGACGGCTCCGACCCGCGGCTCCACGCCCTGCTGGCCCTCACGGACCGCGCGCTGGCCCTCTCGGCGCGGACCCCCCCTGCGCGGCGGCGTCCCCTGCTCCTGGAGGCCCGGCGCGCGGTTCGGCGGGCGCGCATCCTGGCTCCGGAGAACGACCCCTGGCGGGAGCTCGAAGCGGACCTCGACCGCGATCTTCCATGAGTATGGACTTTTTTCACCGTCCGGAGTATGCTTCGCCCCACGAATTGGGAGGCTCCATGAAATCTCACCTCACCTCGTTGCTCCTCGTATCCGTGCTCTGGACCTGGGCCGTCCCCGCGCACGCCACGGAACCACTGAACCTGTCGGTCCCCTTCCTGCCCGAGCTCGGCCGGTCCCAGCAGGCCTGGTGGGAGATGGCGCCGGCCAATTTCATGGCCGAGGGCCGCAACAACATCTACCTCGAGAACACCAAAAAACCCATGCAGGCCTGGTTCCTGGCCTTCTCCACGGGCGCCTGGGGCCTGACCGCGACCTTCCTCAACAAGTACTTCGAGCAGCAGGGCGACGAGGACATGCTCAAGGACTCGAAGTACTACTTCGCGGCCATCCCGGCCGGCCTGGGTTCCCTCTACGCCGACCGCAAGATCGAGAGCCTCATCATCACCCTCGGCCAGGGGGTCGGCACGTACTTCATTTATTCGTATTTCAACCTCGAGCGGGACCAGCGCGACGCCAACATCAACAAGTTCTACATCGGCGTCGCCCTCTATGCGACCTTCTGGGTGGCCGACATGATCTACGCCCCGATCATGAGTTGGCAGTACAACAAGGAGCTGGCGCGCCTGTACGTCGCCCAGAAGGACGAGCCCTCGACCCGGCGCCTGACCGGTCCCGACACGGGCGTCGCCCTGATCGGGCCGGGCACCAGCGTGCCCGCGCCCTTCGTGCTGGGGACCTCGTTTGAGTTCTGACCCTTTCACCTTTCACAGACGGATCGACCCATGAAAATCGGATTGTACGGCTACGAAAACGCCGGCGCCACGACGCTGTTCAACGCCATCACCGGCTTCGACGTCCCCACCGGCTTCTCCGGGGACCGCCAGCAGACCCACCTGGGCACCGTGAAGGTCCCCGACCCGCGCCTGGACGTGCTGACCCGGCTCTACTCGCCCAAAAAGACCATCCACGCCGAGCTCGTGTTCTCGGACTTCCCGGCCGCCAGCCGCGAGAAGAAGGCCCTGTCCAACGTGCAGGAGGCCAAGTCCATGGACATGCTGGTGCTGCTCGTGGGCGCCTTCTCGGCCGACGGCGCGACGCCCGACCCCGTGGGCGAGCTGGAGAACCTGCTCACCGAGATGGTCATCGTCGACCTCGAGCACGTGACCAAGTACCTCGAGAAGCAGCGCAAGGTGCCCGCGGCCGCCAAGGACACCCGGCTGTTCGCCCTCGTCGAGCGCCTGCTGCCCCACCTCGAGGGGGGCCTGCCGCTGCGCACCTTCGGGCTGACGGCCGAGGAGGAGAACGCCCTGCGCGGCTTCGCCTTCCTCACCCAGAAGCCGGCCCTGGCCGCGATCAACGTGAACGAGGCCCGGCTCTCCGAGAAGCCGGGCGAGGGCCTCGAGCGCCTCGCCGAGCACCACGGGGTGCGTCCGTTCCTGCTCTCCGCCCGCGTGGAGGAGGAGATCTCCCGGCTCGCCCCCGAGGATCAGGAGCTCTTCCTCGCGGATCTGGGGCTGCCCGAGAAGCTCTCCGGACGCCTGCTGCGAGCGGCCTACGATCTGGCGAACCTCATGTGCTTCTTCACCGTGGGGCCGGACGAGGTGCGAGCCTGGACCATCCGCAAGAACACCCCCGCCAAGCAGGCCGCGGGCGCCATCCACAGCGACCTGGAGAAGGGCTTCATCCGGGCCGAGGTCTTCACCTACGACGACATCGTCGAGGTGAACGGCAACGAGGCCGAACTGAAGAAGCGGGGCAAGCTCCGCCTCGAGGGCAAGGACTACATCGTGCGTGACGGCGACATCCTGCACGTCCGCTTCAACGTCTGACATTCAACGACCCCACAGGAAAGACGACATGACGACCGCCTCTGAAATCCGCCAACTGTTCCTCGACTTCTTCGCGCAGCGCGGCCACCGGGTCGTGCCGTCGGCCCCGGTCTTCCCCCAGGACGATCCCACGCTGCTGTTCACCAACGCCGGCATGAACCAGTTCAAGGACGTGTTCCTGGGCACCGGCTCCCGGGCCTACACCCGGGCGGCCGACACGCAGAAGTGCATCCGGGTGTCGGGCAAGCACAACGACCTCGAGGAGGTCGGCATCGACACCTACCACCACACGTTCTTCGAGATGCTGGGCAACTGGTCCTTCGGCGACTACTTCAAGGAAGACGCCATCGCCTGGGCCTGGGAGTTCCTGACCCGGGTGGCGAAGCTGCCCGCCGACCGGCTGTACGTCACCGTGTTCGAGGGCAACGCCCAGGTCCCCCGCGACGAGGAGAGCGCCGGGATCTGGCGTGATCGCGTGAAGGTCCCCGAGGGCCACCTGCTCTACTGCGGCGCCAAGGACAACTTCTGGGAGATGGGGGACACCGGCCCCTGCGGCCCGTGCACCGAGATCCACATCGACCGCGGGCCGGCCGCCTGCGACCGGCCCGGCGTGACCGGACACGTGTGCCGGGTCAACGGCGACTGCGCCCGCTACATGGAGGTCTGGAACCTGGTGTTCATCCAGTACAACCGGCTCCCCGACGGGCACCTCGAGCCGCTGCCCGCGAAGCACGTGGACACCGGCATGGGCTTCGAGCGCCTGGTGGGCGTGTGGAACGGGAAACTGAGCAACTACGACACCGACCTGTTCTCCCCGCTCTTCGACCGGCTGACCGAGCTCTGCGGCATCGCCTACGGCGCGGATCTCAAGACCGACATCGCCTTCCGGGTGATCGCCGACCACGCCCGCACGCTTGGCATGGCGCTCACCGACGGCGTGACCCCCTCGAACACCGGCCGCGGCTACGTCCTGCGGCGGCTGCTGCGCCGCGCGGTGCGCTACGGCCGGCAGTTCCTCGGCCTGTCCGAGCCCTTCCTGGGACGGCTCGCCCCCACGGTCGCCGGGATCTACGCCGACATCTTCCCCGAGCTGGGCCAGCGGCTGCCCCACGTGCAGGCCGTGCTCACCAGCGAGGAGACCGCCTTCGGCCGCACCATCGAGCAGGGCATCCGCCGCTTCGAGGAGCTGGCGGCCGAGCTGCCGGCCGGCACCAGCGTCATCGCCGGCGCGCGGGCCTTCCAGTTGTACGCCACCTACGGGTTCCCGCGGGATCTGATCGACCTGATGGCCCGGGAGCGCGGCCTGCAGGTGGACGACGCGGGTTGGGGTGCGGCCGAGGCCGACCACGAGAAGGCCAGCGAAGGGAAAAAACGCGTCTACACCACGCTGTCCCTCGAGGCGCTCGAGGGGATCCCCGCCTCCGCCTTCGTGGGCTACCCCCACGACGGGAGCGCGGCGGACCACGGCACCGTGTGCGATGCCACACCGCTGGCGCTGGTCAGCGACGGCACCGTGCTGGTGCTCGACCGTACCCCCTTCTACCCGGAGGGCGGCGGCCAGATCGGGGACACGGGCGTGATCGAGGGCGAGGGCTTCTCGTTCGAGGTCACCGGCTGCCGCCGGTTCGGCGACTACATCCTCCACGAGGGCCGGCTGGGCGCCGGGAGCGTGCCGGAGCCGCCCGCGAAGGTCACCGCCCGCGTCGATCGTGCGCGCCGCCTGGACACCATGGCCAACCACACCGCCACCCACCTGCTGCACCACGCGCTGCACCGGGTGCTCGGCGAACACGCCCAGCAGCAGGGCAGCTCGGTGGAGCCCGGGCGCCTGCGCTTCGACTTCACCCATCCATCCCGTCCCACGCCCGAGGAGCTCGCCGAGCTCGAGCGGATCGTGAACGAGCGCATCCTCGAGAACGCGCCGGTCCGGGTGGACGTGATGGAGCTCGACGCCGCGAAGGCCGCCGGCGCCACCGCCATCTTCGGGGAGAAGTACGGCGAGAGCGTCCGCGTGGTCTCGGCGGGCGACTTCTCCAAGGAGCTCTGCGGCGGCACCCACGTCCTGGCCACCGGCCAGCTCGGCGCCTTCGCCATCCTGGAGGAGGGCGCCCTCTCCGCCGGCGTGCGGCGCATCGTGGCCGTCACCCGCCACGGCGCCCTGGCCCACTTCCAGGGGCTGCGCGCGACGCTCTCCGAGGCGGCGCGCACGCTCAAGGTCCCCCCCGAGCAGGTGCCCGGCCGCCTCGAGAAGCTCCTCTCCCAGATCGACGAACTGCGCGCCGAGCAGGCCAAGAAGGCCACCGCGGGCGTGAAGGATCTGCGGGACCAGTTGTGGTCGCAGGCCCACGCGATCGGGGACGTGCACGTGGTCGTGGCCTGGTTCGCCGAGCTCGACCGCGAGGGCGCCGCCCGCCTGGCCGACGAGCTGCGCTCCGACGCGCGACGCTGCGCCGGCCTGCTGGTGGTCCCGGACAAGGACGACGGCCTGGCGTTGATCACCTTCGCCTCGGCGGGGGTCCAGGCCGTCCACGCCGGCAACCTGCTCAAGGAGCTCGCCGCCCAGGTGGGTGGGCGCGGCGGCGGCCGCGCGGACTTCGCCCAGGGCGGCGGACGCGACCCCGGGAAGGTCCCCATGCTGCTCGAAACCGCGAAGAACCGCCTGATCAGCCTTCTCTCGTAGCTAGCCCAAGGTAGCTTGCCGACCGGGGACGGTCGGGCCGACCGGGGACGGTCGGGCTACCCGGGGACGAACGCAATCACGCGCCGGGATCGCGCAGGACGGACACGGCCTCGCCGATGCGGGTGACGGCGGCCTCGATGCGCTCGCAGTTGAGCGCGTAGGACAGGCGGATGTGGCCCGGCGCGCCGAACGGCGTCCCGGGGACCAGCGCGACCAGCGCGCGCTCGAGCAGGTAGTTGGCCACGTCCACGTCGTTGCGCAGCAGGCCCCCGTCGGGTGTAATCTTGCCCAGGATGTTGGTCACGCGCGGCAGCACGTAGAAGGCGCCGCGGGGCTGGTGGAACTCGAAGCCGGGCACGCCGGAGAGTTGTTTGAACATGAACTGCCGACGCACGTTGAACTCCTGGCGCATGGCGTCCACGGCGTCCTGGGGGCCGGTGAGCGCCTCGAGGGCGGCATACTGGGCGACGGTCGTGGGGTTGGAGGTCGTGTGGCTCTGGATGTGGGCCATGGCCTTGGTCACCGTGCGCCGGGCTACCGAGAAGCCGATTCGCCAGCCGGTCATGGCGTAGGACTTGGAGACGCCGTCGATCACGATCGTGCGCTTCGCGGCCTCGTCGGAGAACGAGGCGCCGGAGCAGAACTTCCCGTTGCCGTAGATCAGCTTCCCGTAGATGTCGTCGGCGAGCACCATGATGTTCGGGTACTCGAGGATGACGTCGTACAGAGCCTTGATCTCGCGGCGGTTGTAGACGCTGCCGGTGGGGTTGCTCGGGTTGTTGAGGATGATCATCCGCGTGCGGCGGGTGATGGCGGCCCGCAACTTCTCGGGGGAGAGCACGAAGCGCTCCTCGAGGGTGGTGGGGACGAACACCGGGATGCCCGAGGCCAGCGTGACGATCACCGGGTAGGACAGCCAGTAGGGCGCGGGGATGATCACCTCGTCGCCGGGGTTCAGGATCGCCATCATCGCGTTGTAGATGCTGTGCTTGGCGCCCGCGGAGACGATCACGTGCTCGCCGGTGATACCGGGGAGTTCGTGGGACTGGGCGATGGCCTTCGCGACGGCCTCGCGCAGCTCGGGGATGCCGGCCGCGGGCGTGTACTTCGTGGCGCCGCGGTCCAGGGCGAGCTTGGCCGCGGTCACGATGTTCTCCGGGGTCGGGAAGTCGGGCTCGCCGATGGACAGGCTGATCACGTCCTTCCCCTCGGTCTTCATCTTCTTGGCGCGGGCGGTGATCGCGAGCGTGGGGGAGTCGGTGACGAAACGGATCCGGTGTGCAACCTGCATGATTCCCTCGTTTTCTCAGTTGGCGTGTGGTTCGAAGAGATTTCGTTCCAGGGGGTTCGGCATCGAAACGGCGCGGGCGTCAACCCGTCCCTTCTCGGACCCCTTCTAGCAGATCCCGACCATGGTCCGCAAGAACTATCATGGAACCCGGCGACCGAACCCGACGGACCGGGAGGCGCAATCCTCGACGAGCTCCTCGAGCCTGGCGTCGTCGCGGCGCCGAGCCAGCATCGCCCGAACCTCGGCGAGCCGGTCGTCGAGTACGTCCAGGCGGACCTGACAACCGGCTTGCTCCTTCAGGCAGGCCGCGAGCGCCGCCTCGACTCCGGCGCGACGCTCCAGGGCGTGTCGACGGGCGCCGGCCAACTCCTCGAGCCGCGCACGCTGCCGCGCGAGGTGACGGTCCCTGCCGGCCAGGGCGGCCCCGGAGAACGGTCCCCTGCCCCACAGGGCCGCTGACTCCCTTTCCATCTGGAGGATGAGCGCGCGCGCCTGTCCGTCGAGCCGGGCGGCGAGCTCCGTCAACCCGTCGAGCTCGCCCCGGAGGCGCGCGATACGTCGCGCCCGGCCGGCCAGCTCCGGCAGCAGCCGGATGCGCAGGTGCCGGAGGGCACCCGTGGAGACCTCCTCAGGAGGCATGCTCCTCTTCGTGCTCCGCCTCGGTCTCCGGCGCGTTGACGAACCACTTCTGCAGGATCTCGGCGATGGCCAGCGCCTGCTTGGGGGAACTGAAGTTGAAGCTGGTCTGCTTGCGGTAGACGCCCTTGACCTTGCGGAAGCGCACGATCATGGCCTTGGGGGCCCGGTAGGTCTCCGTCTTCGGGTCCAGCTCCTGGTAGCGGAAGAGCACGGTCGCCCATGCGCCCTTGGACAGGAACACGCGCTCGAGCTCCTTGCGGACCAGGCGGCCTTCCTCTTCGTAGTTGACTGTCAGTTCATCGAGTTCGGCGGACATGGATACCTCCTGCTGATCAATACATCACGAGTGAAACGACCGGTGCAGACAGGAGCTTCTCCCGTCCACCGAGATCCTTGAGCTCGACCACGAAGGCGAAGCCGGCCACTTCGGCTCCGCACTTATGCACCAGCCGCCCGGCCGCGGCGGCGGTCCCGCCGGTGGCGAGCAGGTCGTCGATCACGACCACGCGGTCCCCGGGCTTCAACGCGTCCTGGTGGATCTCGATGGCGTCGGATCCGTATTCCAGGTCGTAGGTCTCCCGCACGGTGGCAGCGGGCAGCTTGCCGGGCTTGCGGATCATGCACAGGGGCAGCCGCAGCTCGGCGGCCACGGGGGCGCCGAACAGAAAGCCGCGGCTCTCGATCGCGGCGATGTGCGTGGGCTTCAACTGCCGGATCCGCGCCACGAGCAGCCCGTGGGCGGCGGCAGTGGCCCCGGGATCCAGCAGCAGGGTGGTGATGTCGCGGAACAGGATGCCGGGCTTCGGAAAATCGGGCACCGGACGGATGGCCGCGGCGATCATCGCGATGGGCTCAGTCATGGGTCGGTTCCTCTATCCTTTGTGCCCTCGCCTTGAGGGCCTCCCTTTTGGCCAGGGCCGAGATTCCCAGGACCACCAGGAATCCAAAGATCATCAGCGCACCATGCAAAACCGCTTCGCCTCCGCCGTCTGGCAGGATGTTCCGGGTTTTGAGGACAACGACTTTATCATGAATTTGGGTGCTTTCCAATACTTCCTGATAGGGCCACACCTTGCGCAGGGATCCGAGCATGAAACCGCACAAAACCGCCAGCGTCTGCAGGTGAAATCTCCCCAAAAGCCACTTCAGGATCCGGGAGAAGGAGATCAACCCCACGAAGGCCCCGGAGACGAAAAAGATCAATACGTAGAGATCCAGCCCCTTCACGGCTTCGAGCATGCGGTGGTACTGGGAGAGCAGCACCAATATGAAGGACCCGGAGATCCCGGGCAGAATCATGGCGGTGGCGGCCACCGCGCCGGACAGGAAGGTGAACCAGAAGGTGGTGGGGGTGGCCACCGGGATCAGGCCCACCAGCAAATAGGCGCCGACGGTCCCGGCCGCGAGCCACGCCCAGAAGCCCGGACCCCGGGACCGGATCCCAGCGGCCACCACATAGGTGGAGGCCAGCACCAGGCCGAAGAAGAACGACCACAACTCCCGGGGCTGGTGCTCCAGCAGCCAGGACACCCCGCGGGCCAGCGAAAAGATCGAGAAGGCGATGCCGGCCACCAGGGGCAGCAAAAAACCCCAGGGGATTCGTCCGAAGGCCTCCTTGAAGCGGCCGGTGAAGAACGACCGGAACCAGGCGAGGTCGAAGGTCGAGATGGCCGCCAGCAGGCGGTCGTAGATCCCGGTGACGAAGGCGATGGTGCCCCCGGAGACGCCCGGCACCACGTCGGCGGCACCCATGAGCACCCCCTTGAGGGCGATCCCCCCCCGCTTTCGCCAGGCGGCGCCGCTCATGGCCGCCACTCGCGGGCCAGGGCCTCCTGCACGCGCGCCCACTCGTCGTCCGGAGGCGTGAAGGACAAGCACAGCGGGGAGAGGCTGACGTTCCCGGCGTCCAGGGCGGCGAACTCCCCCCCCTCGAGGTTGCCGTGGTCCGGCGAGATGGGCCCGCCGATCCAGTAGTACGGCTCCCCCTTGGGGTCGTAGCGGACCATGACCTCGTCGTGGTAGTGGCGGATGCCGGGGGTCGTGAGCTCGACGCGCCCGGGGTCCGGGGGGATGTTGCAGTTGTAGACCCAAGGGTGCCGCGTGGGCGGCCAGTCGAGGATCAGCCGCGCGAGGCGCACCACCAGGCCGGCGGCCGTGCGCAGGTGCTCGGCGCCCGCGCCCCGGATCGAGGACACGGCCATCGCCGGGACCCCGCGCAAGGAGGCCTCGACGGCGGCGGCCACGGTGCCCGAGTAGAACACGTCGGTCCCCAGGTTGTAGCCGTTGTTGATGCCCGAGACCACCAGGTCGGGGCGGCGCGGCACGACGTGGACGATGCCCATGTAGGAGCAGTCCACCGGCGTCCCCGAGCAGGCGTACCGGCGGGTACCGACCTCGTGGAGCCGCAGCGGCTCGCGCAGGGTGATGGCGTTGCTCACCGCGCTGCGCTCCCGGTCGGGGGCCACCACCCACACGTCGGCGCCCGAGGCGGCAAAGGCCTCGACGAGGGGGGGGATGCCGGCGGCGTGGATGCCGTCGTCGTTGGTGATCAGGATGGTCTTCTGCTGCATCGGTTCACGCTTCCAGGGAGGCAAGAAAGGCGGTGATCTCGGCGGCGACCTCGGCCGGCCGCTCCACCGCGGTGTAGTGGGAGGTCTTGGGGATGAACACCAGGCGGGCGCCGGGGATGGCCCGGGCCAGCTCGCGGGTGGTCTGGGGCAGCACGATGAAGTCGCGGGTGCCGGAGACGACCAGCACCGGGACGCGGATCAGGGGCAGCACGTCGCGGCCGTCGTAGCGCTCGGCGCTCTCGAGGGTGGCGCGGAACACCTCGTGGTCCATGTTGACGAACTTCTCGGCGATCTCGCGGAACACGTCCTCGTCGAGCTCGGGACCCACCAGGCCGCTGTTCTTGATGAACGACAGGACCGCGCCGGAGCGGATCACGCGGTCCGCCAGCGGGGCCGCCAGCTTCCAGAACGGCGCCCAGAACTGGAGTGCGTGGGTGAACAGCGGCGCGCACAACTGCGGCAGGCGCAGGCTCCCCGAGGCGGGGCCCACCATGGCGTTGAGCAGCACCAACCCCGAGAAGGCGTCGGGGCGCCGGCGGTAGAGCTCGACGAGCACCTGCCCGCCGTAGCTCCAGCCCATGAAGACGGCCTTTTGAATGCCGAACAGTTCCAGCAGGTCCTCGCAGTCGTCGGCCTGCCGCTCCACGGTGACCGACGCCAGGTCCGCGGGCCGGTGGGAGGCGAACAGGCCCCGGTAGTCCCAGGCGGTGACGGTGTACCGGTCCTCGAGGGCGGCGATGACGTGCCGCCACGCGGGGATCGAGCCGCCCAGGCCGTTGGCGATGACCACGTCGGGCCCGGCGCCGGTGCGCTGCCACGCGAGCAGCGTGCCGTCCCGGGCGGTGAAGGTGCCCTGCTTCATCCGCGCATCCGGGCGGCCACGGTGTCCAGGATCGCCCGGCAGCGGGCGTCGAAGGGCTCCGCCAGGCGGGCCACGCCGGCGGTCATCTCGTCCTTCTGCAAGGACGCGGGCAGATCCTTGAGGTTGATCTCGACGTTCATGCGGGCGCCGTGGAAGCAGGTCGAGAGCGACAGCGCGGCCACGCCGGCGTCGGACACCGAGTTCAGGTTGCCCTTCTCGGCCACGACCACGAGGGCGGCGAGCGCCTCGTCGGCGGCCTGCATCACCTTCCAGGGCACGGCGGCGGCGGCGAGGGTGGCGGTCTCGACGGCGGCCTGACGCTGGGCCTTCTGCTCCTCGGTGTCCTGGGGCAGGTCGAAGGCGGCCATGACGTCGTTGAACGCGAAGGTGTCCTCGTCCACGAGGTCGCGCAGGCGCTCCACGAGCGGGGCCAGTTTCTCCTCGGCCGCGCGCAGTTCGTTTTCCACGTCCTTGTACTTCTTCTTGCCGATGGTCAGGCGGCAGACCATGGCGCCCAGGCCGGCCCCGAGGGCGCCGGAGAGGGCGGCCACCGAGCCGCCGCCGGGGGCCGGGCTCTTGGCCGCGACGTTCTCGATGAAGCAGGCCACGGGGAGGTTCGCCAGATAGGAAGCGAGGGGGTTCTGTGCCATTGTGAAAACTCCTTGCGGGGAAGCGCCCCGCCTCATGTGCGATTGCGGGGTCAGTCCTCGACCGCGAACTCGATGACCTTCTTCTGCGCGTCGAACGGCTTGTAGTCGGACAACTTCAGGTAGTCGGCCGCGACCTGCACCATCTCGCGATCCGAAAGGCCGCGGGCGGTCCTGCCCTCGCGGCGAAGCGCCCAGTGGGCGGCCATCATCAGCGGCGCGGCCGGCAAAAGGCCGACGACCTCGGAGCCGGTCACCTTGAGCCCGTGGGCGGCGCACTCGGCCACGGCCTCCTCGTAGGCCACGTGGGGCGGCGTGACGAGGTAGTTGTTCAGGTTCATGGAGATCTGCGTGCGCCGGCCGTCCTCGATGGGCACGCCCATGGCCTTGACCATGCGTAGCTTGCCCGGCGTGAAGACCTTCTTGCCCGCGGCGTTGAGCACGAACTCGCCCTCGGGGGTCATCTTCGGGCGGCCCAGCTGGCGCAGGCCCAGGGCCACGTGGTCGGTGGCGGCCACGTCGGGGGTGTCCACGTTGACGTTGTAGGCGACCAGAAAGAACCGCGCGCCGGTGGCCACCGTGCCGAAGGTGGGGACGAACCTCGCCGGCCCGAAGTCCGGCGCCCAGTCGGGGTTGGCCAGCTTCTCGGGGAGGCCCTCGTACTCGCCCTCGCGGACCTTCGCCAGGTTCTTGCGTTCGGGCTTCGCGGCGGCCTGCTCGTACAGGTAGACCGGCACGTCGAACGCCTCGGCGGTCCGCCGCCCGTACTGGCGGGCGAGCTCGGCGCAGTCGGCCATGGTCACCCCCCGCACGGGGATGAACGGGCACACGTCGATGGCGCCGAACCGCGGGTGCTCGCCGTGGTGTTCGCGCATGTCGATCATCCTCACCGCGACCTCGGTCGCCCGGAAGGCGGCTTCGACCACGGCGTCCTTCTCCCCCACGAAGGTCACCACCACGCGGTTGTAGGACGCGTCGGGGTCCACGTCGAGGAGGCGGACGCCGGGCACGGACTCGATGGCCCGGCCGATCGCGGCGTGGACCTCGGGGTTGCGGCCGTCGGAGAAGTTGGGAACGCATTCGACGATGGTCTGCATGGGGACTCCTTGCATGGGCGCCGTACATAATAAAAAGGCGTCGACCCGGCGCCCCGAAGTTGCTATCGGGAATAACGTAGATCGGAAGAGCGTCGTGTAGGGAAAGAGTGTAGATCTCGGTGG
>CALKWH010000226.1 GCA_938004375.1 uncultured Pseudomonadota bacterium | reverse complement strand
GATCGTATTCGGTGACTGGAGTTCAGACGTGTGCTCTTCCGATCTTTTCCAGTCGGGGATCGAAGGACCGGTGGAGCTGGGCCGCGGCGGCCTGGGGCGCGTGATCCTGGTGCGGGACCGGCACCTGGACCGCGAGGTGGCGTGGAAGGAGATCCTGCCGGAGGCCCGGGCCGCGTCCGAGGATCCGTCCGCCGGTGTCACGGGGCGCACGCGGTTTTTGCGGGAGGCGCGCATCACCGGCCGCCTGGAGCACCCGAGCATCGTGCCCGTCTACGAGCTGGGCGCCCGCGACGACGGCACCGTCTACTACACCATGAAGGTGCTCCGGGGACGCACCTTCCGCGCCGCCCTGGACGAGGCCGGCGACCTGGCCGGGCGGCTCGCGCTGCTGCCCCAATTTGCGGCGGTGTGCGAGGCCGTCGCGTTTGCCCACAGCCGGGGCGTCATCCACCGGGATCTCAAGCCCGAGAACGTGATGCTCGGCGAGTTCGGCGAGACGGTCGTGCTCGACTGGGGCATCGCCAAGGAGCTCGCCGGGGCGCAGGACGCTCCTGACTCCACCGGCGACGACCGGCGGCCCTCCGGTGGGTCGTTGACCGATCCCCTGCGCACCTCCGACGGGAGCCTCGTCGGCACCCCCGCCTACATGAGCCCGGAGCAGGCCCAGGGCCGCGTGGAGGCTCTCGACGCGCGCTCGGACGTGTGGTCCCTGGGCGCCGTGCTCTACGAGGTCCTGACCGGCCGGCGCGTCGTGGGTCCGGGCGGGCTCGACGCCCTGCTCGAGGTGCTGACCGAGGGGAAATTCCCCCCGCCCCGCGCCCTCGAGGAGGCCGTGCCGCCGGAGCTCGAGGCCATCTGCCTGCGCGCGCTGCGCCTCGACCCGGAGGCGCGCTACGCCGACGCCAAGGCGCTGGCCGTCGAGCTCGAGCAGTTCCTGTCCGGCGCGCGGGTGGGCGCCTACACCTACTCGTCGTGGGAGTTGTTCCGGCGCTTCGCCCGGCGCAACAAGGCGCTTCTGGGCGCGGTGACGGCGGTGTTCCTGGTCACGGTCGTCGCCGCCGTCTTCCTGTGGAGCTCCTACCGGCACGAGGTCCAGGCCCGGCGCCGCTCGCAGTTCCACCTGTCCCAGGCCCTGCTCGAGAAGGCGCAGTCCCTGAGCCGCGACGCAGAGTTCGCCACGGCCGCCGTCTACGCGGCCGCCTCCCTGCTCGCCAACCCGGCCAACCCCGCGAGCCCCGACCACGATACCGCCTTCGCGGCCGCTCGGCCCGAGAGCCGGGAGACCCTGCTCGACGCCGTTTCCGCACTGTACTGGGCCCAGAGCATGATGAAGTACGGCTTCGAGCGACGAATCCGGTCGACGACCGACGTCTTCTGCTCTGCCTTTCATCCGGACGGAGACTCTCTTTACCTGGGCGCGGTGAATGGCGAGGTCGTCCGGTGGAGCCTCGGGCAGGACCGGGAGTTGTTCCGCAGGAAGATGCATGAAGACTGGATCGCCAAAATCGCGATCTCGCGAGACGGCCGCTTTGCCGCGAGCATATCCACCAAGGAATTGTTAATATGGCATCCCGGCACGGGAGAACGCATTCATCGAGTTCCAGACGCCCGCTTCAAATACACCCGGTTCGCATTCCTGCAAGACTCTTCGGGTTTGGTGTATTTCTCCCGGGATGAGATCTTTCACCTGGATCTGAACACGATGAAATCCAGGGTCCTCCTGAGCACGCCGTCGCCCGACTTCATCGGGATGGGCGTCTCCCGAAGCGGCAAGTGGATCGCCGCGGGGGGGCGCAACGGCGCAGCCTATCTGTTTCCGTTTGCGAATCCCGACCAACTCATTCAGAAGAAATTGCACCGGCGCGAGCTGCGTTCCCTGCAGTTCACCCACGATGACGAGGTCCTGTTGACCGGATCCTGGGACAAGTCCATCGGTTTCTGGACGGTCCCCGGGCTCGCCGAGGCACAACCTGCCCTGTCCCGGTCCCAGTTCGTCACCGATGGCCTCCTCATGCGACGTTCCCCATTCCTGGCGACCACGGAGATGGGAACGGGCTTCTTTTTGCTCGACTCCACGTCAGGGTACCTGCTGCAACACATTTCCGCACGCAATCACGGGGGAGACACGATATCACTCTCGGGGGATGAAGACCGGCTGGGCATCTCCACCAATGACGGGGCCTTCGAGGTGTGGTCGCGCCTGCGGCAGTCCCGGAACCATGCAGTCTACACTCATGATAATTTCGTATTCTCCGCGGTATATTCGCCGGACGGGACGCGCCTGGCCACGGGGGGCTTCGACCGGAAGATCTCAGTGTGGGACATCACAAACCAAGTCCCGGCCTGGCGCCACGAGGATGGCCTGATCTACGATTGCCTGTGTTTCTCCCCGGACGGCACAACCCTGGCGGGGTTGAGCCGCACCGGCGAGCTGCGTGTCTGGCGGACCTCCAACGGTGAGGAACTCGCACGTCGGGATGGACTGAGCCGCGCGTTGAAGCTCTCTTTCTCTCCGGATGGTTCGGAGCTGGCCTTCCCGGGAGCCGAAGGGCGCCTCCAGGTGTGGAACTGGAGAACCGAAAGTCTGGAGGAGCACGAAGGAATCCGTCTGGGTTGGTCAGGGGGCGCCACGTTCCTCTCCCCGGAGGAACTGTTGGTGGAAACGGATGGTGACAAAGGATTGGGCCTGTTGAACCGGCGGACACGGCGGTGGCGGCGTCTGGATTCACACAGTTCGGTGCTCGCAAACACCTGGATGCCGTCTCATCGGCGCATCCTCGCGATTTCGGCCGATACCCTCATGATGATCGACCCGTTCACGGGCGCCCGTCATCGGCTCGCGACCGGCTTCACGAACTGTGGTCGTCTGTCGGTTTCGCCGGACGAGCGATTGTTCTTTTTATCTTGTGAATATCAGAGAATGATTCGCACCTTCTCCGTCGTCGACGGGCAGGAACTCCTTCGGTTCCCCATGAACGGGTGGTTGGTGCCAGCGCCGAACGGCACGGAGCTGGCCATCGTCATGGAGAACCTCGTCATGACGGTGCCGCTGGACCTCGCGCGGCTGCGGTCCATACGCGAGGATCCGTCCGCCCAACTGCGCCAGGCCCGGCGCCTCTCGGGGCGGCGCCTCGAGGGCTTCGACCTGGTGCCGGACACCGCGCCCACTTTCCTCCGCAGATGGCGGTGAGGCCCTGCCCGGTCATCCTCGTCACGAAACAGAAGCATGCGCCTGGCACGGTTCTTGAATTCCCCCCGGCGCGGTCCCGCCGGCCGGGGCCGCCACCCGGAGATGACCGATGCGCCCGTCCCCATTTTTCTCTTGGTTTATCTGGCCCGCCGCGCTCTTTCTCGCCACCGTCAGCCCGCCGGCCCGGGGCGCCGAGCCCGCCGACACCGTGAAAAAGGAAGACACCCCCTGTGAAAAACACCTTCCGGTCCGCCAGGAGGGGTTGCCGCGGCCAATCCTGGAGTTCTCCCTGGGCCCGGTGCTCGGATCCTACGAGCACGATCGCTACCTGGGCGCCCAGCTCGCCCTGCGCGCGCTGTGGCGGGTCTCGGGTCCCCACCTGGTCGGGATGATGCTGGAGCGCGCGGTCACCCTGGACGCGGAAGACGGCGGACCGGGCACCCTGGGCGTCGTCGGCTACCGCTATGCCCCCGCGGGGCGCGGCGTGCACCTCGACCTGCTGCCGGTGTACTCCCGGACCCAGTACGACGATGGCTTCCTGGATGGACAGCCCCGGTACGTCCAGCGCAAATGGATCGCGCCCAAGCTGCGCGCCGGCTTCGGCGGCAACGTGGGCGGAGTCCGCATCGGGGTGGCGTTCGAGGCCGTGATCGACGTGTCCTTCATGATCGGCATCCACCTCTTCATCGGCGGCATCCCGTGAACCCGACCGGGCGGAGGAGGACGGCGGCCGGCCCGTGGGTGAACTTCTACGCTCCGGGTTCACCCCACGCCCGCGGCGTCCGGCGCGTCCGAGTCGAGCTCGAGCAGGAAACGCCAGGCCGGCACGATCCGCACGGCCCGACCGTCGAGAGCGACGGTCTCCTCCTCGTCGCGCGTGACGAGCACGGCCTCGGGCAGGTCCAGCTCGCCCATGGCGTCCCCGAGGGCCGCCAGCTCGCGCTTGCGGGTGGCGGGGTCGGCCAGCGTCAGGCACACCTGCACGAGGAGGCGTCTTCTTTCGGGCAGCATCACCAGGAAATCGACCTCCCGGCCGCTTTTGCACCGGTAGTAGAAGACCTCCTGCGCGCGGCGGCGCAGCCCCAGGAACACCAGGTTCTCCAGCAGGTGCCCGTCGTTGAGCAAGACCCCGGAGCCGATGGAGCGGGCCATGGCATGGTCGATGCAGTAGACCTTCTTCGGGTTCACGTTGGAGCGGGCGAAGGACGCGTCGTACAGCCGCACCGGGAACAGGAAGTAGGCGTCCTCGAACCAGTCCAGGATCTGCGCGACGGCGGTCTTCGGGATCCGGTGCCCGGCGTCCTTCAGTTGCGCCGTCAACTTGTTGATAGAATACAACGAGCCGACGTTGTCCGCGAGCCGGTGGGCCAGGTCCGTCACCGCCCGGGGATGGGAACTGTCGTGACGCTCGAGGATGTCCCGGAACAGCATCGCGTGCAGGTACTCCTGGTGGATCCTGACGCGCACGCCGCGCGGTTGCCCGGTGACCTCGGGGAACCCGCCGGACTCCCAATATTGCGTGAAGGCCTGCCGGACGGCCAGGCGCGCCCGGGTCGTCAGGTTCGCCGGCGCCGGAACCCCGGTCGCCGTCAGGAACTCCCGGAAGGAGTAAGGGAACAACTCCCACGAGAGCGCGCGTCCCCGCATGGCGGTGGCCAGCTCCCGGGACAGCAGGTGGGCCGACGACCCCGTGAGGAAGACCTCGCACTTCTCGGTGCGCAGGAGCCGCTCCACGAAGGCCTCCCAGCCGGGGACCGTCTGGATCTCGTCGAAGAAGAAGTACATCTTCTCGCGGTCCTTCTTCTCCGGGTACAACTGCCAGACGGCCTCGAGCACCGGGGCGCAGCCCGCCTGACGCAGCGGGTACAGCCGGTCGTCGAAGAAGTTCACGTGCACGAGGTTCTGCCGTGCCACGCCCCCGGCCACCAGCCCCCGCGCGACCTGCAGCAGGAACGTGCTCTTGCCCGCGCGCCGCGCGCCGATGACCATGGTGGCCTTCTTCGCCACGCGCCGCAGCTCCAGCCGCCGCGGCACCGAGTCCTCCCATTGCGATTCCTGAAAATCCAGCATGATTTCCTTGATGGTCTCCAACACAATTCACCTCACTGGTAAGTATTCTTACCACTTCTACAACAAATCGGAAAGAATTTTTACCAGTTCAGCGAAGCGCGCCCTTGGCACGGTTCTTGAATTCCCCCCGGCGCGGTCCCGCCGGCCGGGGCCGCCACCCGGAGATGACCGATGCGCCCGTCCCCATTTTTCTCTTGGTTTATCTGGCCCGCCGCGCTCTTTCTCGCCACCGTCAGCCCGCCGGCCCGGGGCGCCGAGCCCGCCGACACCGTGAAAAATGAAGACACCCCCTGTGAAAAACGCTTCCCGTGGTGCGATGCGAAGAGCTCCCCCCCGTCCAAAGACGAGAAGACGACCCGCGGCGCAGGTGACGGCGGCGCTCCCCCGTTTCCCGACCTGCCGCTGCCGGCCCTGGAGTTCTCGCTGGGTCCCTCGCAGGTCGTCCAGGGTCCGGGCGCGCTCCTCGGAGGTCAAGTCTCTCTGCGCGCCCTGTGGCGGGTGTCCGGGCGTCACCAGGTCGGCCTGATGCTCGAGGGCTCCGTCGCCAACGGCTCCGAGTCCGGGGGCCACGCCTCCCTGGGCGTCGTCGGCTACCGGTACGCGCCCTCCGACGGCAGTCACTTCGATCTCCTGCCCGTGGTCACCTGGGCGCAGGTCGCCGACGGGGTACACGGCGAGGATGCCGTCGGACACATTCCAGGCGAGCCCCGGTACGTCCAACGCACCTGGATCGCGCCCAAGCTGCGCGCCGGCTTCGGCTGGACGACGAACGGGGTCCGCATCGGGGTGGCGTTCGAGATGATCATCGACGTGTCGTCCTTCCTGCTCGGTGTGAGCCTGTACGTCGGAGGCGTCCCGTGAACCCGACCGTGACGCGGTCCGGCGTTCCCCTCTTGCGGCGTCCCCGGAAAGGAGTCCCCCTCATGCGGTTCCTGCTCGTCTCTCTGCTGTCCTCTCTCGTGATGCTCCTTCACGCCTCGCCCGCGGCGGCGGCCCCCGACGACCGCGTCGCCCTCGGGCTGTCGGGCGGGGTCGCCTTCGAGAAGGACCACGGCTACTACGGCTACGAACTGGAACTGACGCTCCCCATCAACCGCACGGTCGTCCCCTACCTGCACTGGCTCGACTACGACGGCAACACCCCCCGCACCAGATCGGAAGAGCGTCGTGTAGGGAAAGAGTGTAGATCTCGGTGGT
>CALKWH010000225.1 GCA_938004375.1 uncultured Pseudomonadota bacterium | reverse complement strand
AGATCGTATTCGGTGACTGGAGTTCAGACGTGTGCTCTTCCGATCTTCGGGCGTGGGGATGTCCGGCTGGCCGATGTTGAGTTTGTATACATTGGTGCCGCGCTTCTTGGCCTCGAGCTCGAAGGGCAAAAGCTTGCGGATGGGGGACGGCGGGATGTCGAGGGCGCGCTGGGACAGGTGGATGGACATGGTGCTGATACCTCCCTGGCGCCAAGAAGTACTAGACCCACCGGTTCAATGCAAGGGAAACCGTGCGGTCCGGAATTTGCCTTATTTGTCAGGGGAAACGAGGGGAGCGCGGAGCGGGATGTGGGCTACATGCAGATGCCGACGCCGGCCGGGAGGCCGTTCTGGCCCATACCCTGGCAGGAGCCGGTAGTGCAGGTGTTGGCAGCGTCGCAGAGCTCAACACAAACATATCCCTGGCCGAGGTTGAAGCAGGCGGTGCCGGCGACGCACTGACCGAAAGCAGAGCAGGTGTCGCCCGTGGCAGCAGTACCGTTGGGCTCGCACAGGCCGGAGTCGGCGACGCCGACGAAGAAGCAGCCGTCAGCGGCGTTCGCGCAGCCCGTACCCGCGATGGGATCGCAGTCGTCGGTGGGACCGCAGAGGCCGAGGGTCTCCGAACCTTCGATGCCGTAATAGCAGGCGCCACCGGCCGGGCAGGTCAGGTGCGCGTCGCTGCAGTAAGGGGCGCACATCCCACCTTCGATGTTGAAGCAGCCGGAACCCTTGGGGCACTCGCCGTTGGCGCCGCAAGCGCCGTAGAACGTGCCACCGGCGAAATCCTCGTCGGGCAGGCAGGTGGGCTGACCCTGCTGGTTCAGGCCGCAGGTGTAGTCGGTCTGACAGGACTGCGGGCTGTCATAAAAAATATTGTCTTCCGTGCAGGTGGCGATCTGACAGGCGGCGTCGTTCACGCAGTCGCTGTCGTTGCAGTCCGTGGCGCCGTCGCCGTCGTCGTCCTGGCCGTTGACGCAGTTGGTCTCGGGGTTGGTCACGTTGTTGAGGTTGTTGACGTTGTTGACGTTGTTGGCGTTGTTGACGTTGTTGGCGGCGCAGGCGGCGTTGCTGAAGCAGTCGGAGTCGTCGCAGTCCTGAAGGCCGTCTCCATCGTCGTCAGCCCCGTTGTTGCAGATCTCGTTCTTGGTGGTCTTCTTGTCGTCGTCGCAGGCGGTGGCGAGGGACATCACGAACATGACAGAGAACAGAATACGTAAAGACTTCATTTTAGATTGCCTCCTTGGTGCCCCGCCGCGATGGCGGGGCGGGAAATGACTGACAGTGCATACCTCAGTTTCCAAAGGTGTCAAGAAATTTTTCCCGCACGGGTCGCACCGCCGCTGCGCTTTGGGATGGATTCGGCCAGGCGCCTGCGCTACAAACGGGTCCGCGATGGAACCCAGCCTGCGCACCCTCCTCCTCGAGGCCTCGGCCGACCCCACCGACGACCGCCACGCCGCCCTGGGCGCCCGGTTGCCCCAGGTTCTGGCCGAGGATCCCGAGACCCGGGCCTGGATCGCCGAGCACGCCGCCCTGCCGGCCCACCGGCGACGGGTCTGGGCCTCGGTCGGCCTCCGGCTGTGGGACATGGGGCGCCTGCGGCCGGCCCCGGAGAAGCCGAAGCGGGCCTCGCCGAAAACCACGCCCGTCACCCCGATCGCCGACTGGCGGGATCTATGGTCGGCCCCCGTGTCCCGGCTGCGTGGCTGCGGGCCGGCCACGGCCGCGGCTCTGAACGATGCGGGCATCACATCCTGCGCCGATCTGCTGTTCTGCCTGCCCCGGGGCTATCTGGATTTCCGCACGATCGTCCCCGTCGCCTCCTGCGAGGAGAAGACGCCCCAGTTGTTCTTCCTGCGGGTGGAGAAGGTCCAGCGGATCGGTCGCAAGTGCTTCGCCACCGCCCGGGACGACACCGGCGAGCTGCAACTGCTGTGGTTCCAGTTCGTGCCCGGGCTGTCCCAGCTCCTCAAAAAGGGCGCCGAGCTCTATTTCATCGGGGAGCCGCATTTCCACGGGAACCGCCGCCAGCTCGTGCACCCCCGCGTCCTCGCCGAGCGCCCCTCGGGGGTGGGCGTGCTCTATCCCGCCACGGGCGGACTCGGGAACGGCCTCCTGCAGCGCCTGATGTCCGCGGCGCTCGAGTGTGTCCCCGCCGCCCGGACGCTGCCGGCCGAGGTGGAGACCCGCCACGGCCTGTGGCCGCTGCAGGAGGCCCTCGCCTGCATCCACCGCCCAGACGCCGACCGGCTGGACACCCAGGATTTGCAGCGCCTGCAGGGGGGAACGCACCCGGCTCAGCAGCGCCTGCTGTTCGAAGAGGTGTTCGGACTGCAGTGCGCCATCGGCCTGCGCTGCGGCCAAGCGGACCGCATGGAGGCCTGCCGCGTGCGCGAGGATCGCACCGGGGAGTACGCCGCCGTGTTCGGCTTCGAGCTCACGGGGGCGCAGCGGCGGGCCATCGGCGAGATCCTCGCCGACCTCGCCGCAGGGCACCCCATGCGCCGCCTGTTGCAGGGCGACGTGGGCTCGGGCAAGACCGCCGTGGCCTTCGTGTGCGCCGCCCACGTCGTGGGCATCGGCCGCCAGGCGGCGATCATGGCCCCCACCACCCTGCTCGCCGAACAGCAGTTCCGTTCGATCTCGGCCTGGTGTGCCCGCTTCGGCTGGCAGGCCGCGCTTTTAACCTCTGACACGCCTTCGGCCGCGCGCGAGTCCACGCTGGCGCTGCTCGAGGCGGGGAAGATCCGGATACTGGTGGGGACGCACAGCCTGATCCAGGACCGCATCGCCTTCGCCGACCTGGGGCTGGTGATCGTGGATGAACAGCATCGCTTCGGCGTCGACCAGCGGGCGCGCCTGGTGAGCAAGGGGGGCACCGGGGAGCAGCCCCACCTGCTCGTGATGACGGCCACGCCCATCCCGCGCAGCCTGGCGCTGACTGTATACGGGGATTTGGAGAGCTCGCGCATTGACGAGCTGCCTCCGGGCCGTCCGACGGTGGTCACGCGGGCCTACCACACCAAGACGCAGAAAAAGCAGGCCCTCGCGCGCTTCGCTTGCGCCGTCGCCGGAGCGGGGAAGGGCTTCGTCATCGTCCCCCTGATCGACGCCGTGGAGGACGCCGAACGGGCCAGCATCGACGTGGCCACGAGCTACTTCCGCCAGGAGTTCCCCGAGCTCCCGCTGGGCGTGATCCACGGCCGCATGCCGCTGCGCGAGCGCGAGCCGATCCTGCGGGACTTCGAGGCCGGAGACCTGCGCGTGCTCGTGGCCACCACGGTGGTCGAGGTCGGCATGGACATCCCCGACGCCAACTTCATGATCATTCTCGAGGCGGACCGGTTCGGCCTGGCCCAGTTGCACCAACTGCGGGGACGCATCGGCCGACGGCCGGCCCCCGAGGCCGAGTGCATGCTGTTCGCCGGCGCCAAGCCCACGGAAGAAGGCAAGGAGCGGCTCTCCTGGATGGAGCGCACCACCAGCGGCTTCGAGCTGGCCGAGGCGGACCTGGCCATGCGGGGTCCGGGCGACATGCTCGGTGGCCGACGCCAGGCGGGTTTGTTCAAACCGGCGTGGATCCGCAACCTCGAGCTGCTCCAGGTCGCCCGCGCCGAGGCCCGGTCGCTGCTGTCGAGGAGCCCAGACCTTTCGGACCACCCGGATCTGGCCTTCGTGGTCCGCACGCGCTTCGGTGAGGATCTCTTTGATGAATCCGGCGGATAGGAAATCCGCTCCGGCGGATAGGAAATCCGCCAGTCACGATCTCACGAAGCGAACGCGCAGTCGCCCGCGCCCCCGCGGCCAGCGTCTGGCCATCAGTTCGGGCCGCGCGCAGCGGATCTCCACGCAGACACCGGTCGGCAACGCGACCAGGGTGATGAAGAGCTCGCGATGGATCGGGTGCGTCACCCGAAGCAGCAGCCGAGGCCGGGGCCCCGGCTCCAGACGCAGCTCCTTGAGCACGACGCCCCCGGAGACGCCTCCCGGAGCAAAGGGCGGCGAGGCCGGTCCGGCGGCACCCAAGGGACCATGCGAACCGGCGGGGCCAACGAGGGGGACGGGGCGTTGCGCCTTTTGCCGGACCGGCGTCGACCGGCCCGGTGGGCAAGGGGGAGACGGGGAACGGGCAGGACCGGTCGGGATGCGCATGCCTCCATTGTCGTCTCCGAGCGCAGCCGGTTGCGCCCGAAAACGTGAAAACTCGTTTTCCCCCATTTTGTCGTCCAATGGCCGCTGTCCAATGGCCGCTTGTGAGTCCGGGAGGCTTCCTTTATATTGCGTCCGACCGGACGGAGGGCGCCTGCCCACCCGTCCATAGGAGCCACCGATGGTTTCACGTACCTTCACCCTGCTGTTCCCCGTCCTCTGGGTCCTGTCCGCCTGCAACCTCGAAGCCGAGGTCATCACCGTCTCCGGCGTCTTCGCCTGTGAACAGGACTCCCAATGTCCCGAAGGTCTGGTCTGCCACCCCTACCTCGACGTGTATGCCCGCTGGATCGACTCCCGCATGCAATCCACCGCCGAGGGGAAGTGGGGCCTGTGCATCCGCACGGAGGAATGGGCGCAGATCGGTCGCAGCGAAACCCTGGAGTCCTGCGAGAACGGCCACGACGACGACGGCGACGGCGACGCGGATTGCGCCGACGCCGACTGCCAGACCGCTCCGTACTGCCGGACCTGGGGACAGACCCACTGCGATGGGACCGACGACGACGGACCCTGCGCGACCGCCCTGGGCTTTCCTGCGCCCCGCAACGGGCGGGTACCCGACGAGACCTCCTGCCCCGTGGGCTCCGGCGTGGTCTACGACGGTTCGGACGGTTCGACCCATTGTCTGCCGAGGTGCCGCCTGCGGTTCCCGGCCTACACCACGGGCATGGACCCCACCGATGAAACCGAGTTCGCGGGCAGCGACGCGTACTGCAACGCGGCCGCGACGCCCTGGGCGACCCACTCCTCTTTCGCCGCCGGGCTGGCCTGCCAGCACCTGGGCATGGTCCGCAACGAGGTGACCGTTTATTACCAGGAGGACGTCTGCCTGCCGGAAGAAGCCGCTTTCGTGATCGATGGACCGACCACGGAGACCTGCCAGTCGATCTGCGGCGCCGCCCCCTGCCTGCTGATCTCCTTCCCGCGCCGGGAGCTCTCCGCCTTCAATCAGACCACCCTGCAGGTCGTGCCCATTCTCCCCCAGGAACCCGAAGAATACACACGCACCGCCATCTATTGTTTAGACTAGGCCCAAAATCGGCCAAGGAGCGCACCCATGAGAACCGCATCGATCCCCGTCCTGTTCGCCCTGCTGCTCCTCCCCACCGTCACGGGTGCCCAGCAGGCGCCGACCGGCGCCCCCGCCTCCGTGGAAGGGGGAACCGCGACCCCGACGCCGACCCCGCGACCCAGGGATCCCTTCCTGCCGGCGGCCCCCGAGGGCAAGGCCGACCCCTTCGCGGGCGAGGCGGCGCCTACCGGCCCGAAAGAGGAGCCGGCGACGCCCGCCTGGACCGGTCCCCGGAACCTGGTCTGGGTCAACGCTGCGGGCGCCGGCTTCGGCAACTATGCCATGGAATACCAGCGCGTCCTCCATCCCCGCCTGGCCCTGGTGCTCTCCCCCTCGCTGAGGACGCTGTCCCGCGAGGTGGTCCCCGGAAGGGACGTGACGATCACCGGCCTGAACGTGCAGGCCGGCGTGGCCGTCTATGTGCCCTGGCAGGCGCCGCGGGGCCTCAACCTCGCCTTGACCGGGGGATTCATGCGACTCGAGGGCAAGGACCAGTTCTCCAGGACCGCCGTGACCTGGAGCCTGAAAGCCACGGTCGGCTACCGCCACGTCTTCCCCTTCGGCCTGTCTCTGGAATTCAACGCGGGATATTTCCACCTGCCCGAGACCACGCTGGGGCCACTGTCCTTCGAGACCTCGTCGGTCGTCAATGGCGGCCCCGTCGTCGAGCTCGGCCTGGGTTGGGCGTTCTGACGATCAGCCGGCGGTCCTCGCCGCCCAAAGGCTTTCGTAGAAATCCATCAACCGTCGGGCGACATGGGGGGCGCCGTACTCCCGGGCGATGGCCCGCGACACCGCGCGCATGTCCGGCGGCGAGAAGACGGCGCGCTCCATCGCATCGCACAGCAGCGCGTCCTCCCACGGCGGCGCCAGCGCGGCCCGTTCCTCCCCTGCGGTGATGTCGGCGATCCCGCCCACGCTGGTGCAGGCGGACGGGACGCCCGCCGCGAGCGCCTCGATCAACGCGCCGGGGGTTCCCTCGGAGGTGGAGCTCATCAGAAACACGTCGCACCCGGAGAGGACGCGGGCGATGCCCTTGCGGTGACCGAGCAGGTGCACCCGGTCGGCGATGCCCAGCCTTCCGGCCCGCCGCCGGAGCTCGCCCTCCCGCGGGCCCTGTCCGGCCAGGGCCCGGTGCGCGGTCGGCTCCCCGTCACGCCCCGCGCCA
>CALKWH010000224.1 GCA_938004375.1 uncultured Pseudomonadota bacterium | reverse complement strand
GTCAACACGCGCAACCAGTGCGCGCAGGACGCCCTGGGACAGGCCTGGTGCTGGGGCAGCTTCATCTACTCGAATTACGGCGAGATTCTGACGCGCCCGACGGTCATCCAGTGATCCCACCCCCGCGGGCGGAAGCGAAAGTCCGGTCAGGTATTTGTGTGTCCTCTGGAGAACCCGAAGCGTGGAGAGACCCTGCCGGGTGAGGCGAAACAGGAGCCGGACCTTGAGATATTTTGGAATCATACTGGTTTTCCTGGTGGCGTGCGGCGATCCCCCTGCGCCCCGCCGTGCTCCCGATCCCACTGTGGAGTCGCCGCGATTGATCCGTTGGTCCAGCAAGTTCGTCATGCACCGGAATCTGGAGGATAACGCATACTATGACGACCACGAGAACTTCATCCGGGACTATTTCTCGGTGAAATATGAAGACAGACGCATCGTCGCCACGACGCTCATCGAGGTGAACTGTGAGGACAAGATTCAGGGAAGCATTGAATTTTCCAACGATACAATATATTTAAAAAGCGTCATCCTCATGACCGATGACCGGCTCTGCAGCGGATTCCACCAGTTCCACTTCGTCATCAGCAATCCCGGAAACGTCCGCTACAAGGTGGTCAGCACGAAATAGTCGCGCAGGTTGATTCCACGTCTCGGTTTTGAAGTGTCCCAGCCAAAGCGCCACGGGCGCATGACCCAAGTTAGCCCCGGGTAGAGCCGCCCCGCTTCGTTGACCAAGCTTGTCTCCCCGGATAAATTTCCCGGAGTTACGCCCCTAATCCTCTGGTCCCAGCATGGCCTGCAACCTCACCTGCGTGATCACCCCCGCCGGGGCGAGCCAGGCCAAGACCGGGGAAGCTTTCCTGCGCACGTTCGAGGCCACGGGGGTCGCCGGCGTGGCCGCCGTGCGCGAGGCGTGGCTGCCCAAGGTGACCGCGGCGCTCACGGAACTGAAGGCCGCCCTGGCGGCCCGGGACGAGGCCGTGGCCAAGCTGGCCGTGGCCCGCGCCCGGGAGGAGGCCCTGTGCGAGGATCACGAACTGGCCCTCGAGCGCGTCATGGGCCAGGTGCGAACGCTCTTCCCGCGCCGCCGGGATCTGTGGGACGCGATCTTCCCCCCCGCCCCCCGCGCCCCCCGCGCCGACGCCGACGACCCGTCCCCCGAGGACCCCGCGATCTGACGACCCCGCCAGAGAACCGTCGGGGTGACGTTTCCCGATTTCGATTTCGATTTCGACAGAGGAGAGCGGCGGTTCCGGTCACAACTCGGGGCAGTCGCAGATCGGCGGGTCGGAGGCGAGGCCTGTCAAGTTGACATCACCGGGGCAGTTTCCTCTCTTGACGAGGAGGCGCTTTCCCGCCACCATCCGGCCATGCCCAACGAATTCCGGCCCATCCGCGTGATCACCTACGGCCCCCTGCCCCGCCGCTTCGGGACCCTGGGGTTGGGACTGACGCTCGTGGCCCTGGCCGGGCTGCTCAGCCTGGTGACCCTGCATCATCGTTTTCTGGATTGCGATCGCACCGGCCCCGAGGCCGGCTGGTGCCGGGCCGGCTCGGAGGATCCGTGGTCGCGCACGGTGGAGCGCCGGTTCCCCGTGTCCGAGGTCCGCGAGGTCCGCTGGGTGGAGCAGCGCGGCGGCAAGGGCCAGCCCCGGGGGGAGACGGTGCTGGTCTTCACGTCGGGTCGCGACCTGCGCGTGGCCAACGGCGGCATCGACGCCGCCCGGGCGGCCCACGACCGAATCAAACTGTTCTTCGACCAACCGGGGGGCACCGCCCTGAGAGAGGAGACCCGGCAGCCCGCCTGGTTCTGGCTGTTCGTCCTCGCTGCCCTCGTCGCCGGGTTGGTGTGCCTCGCCCTGTTCGGCGCCGCGGTCACCGCGGTGCGCGTCGAGCTCGACGCCGACGGCCGCCTGCGTCTCACGCGGTTCCACCACGGCGTCTCCGGGCGCGCCACCGTGCTCGAGGCCGCCCGCTGGCGGGAGGTCCGGGTGGACACCTCGGCCATGGCCCCGTGGTACCAGCGCTCCACCGTTCCCACCGTGCCCACGGCCCGGGTCGTGCTGGTGCGCGGCGACGGCCCGGACGTGCCGTTGTCGTCGGGGTTCACGACGGCGGTGGAGGCGGCCCACCGCGCCGCGGTCGAGCTGGGTGAGGCGCTGGGGCTCCGACGACGGCCGGCTTCGGGCTCGACAGGGTCCGACGAGGAGCCGGACGGACCTGCGGGGACCTACGATCCCGCCACGGCCGAGGCCGACGCCCGGCTCGCCGCCGCGGCCGCCCCGGGCAACCCCTACAACCCGAAGATCCCGGTGAAGACCCTGGTCTGGGTCGGGATCGGGCTCACGGCGGTCTCGCTGATCTTCCTGATCGTGGTGCCGCGGCTCTCCGGGGAGACGGGCCGGCTCAGCGTGAAGTGCACCCACCGCTGCCGCTTCCACGGCACCGAGTGCCTGCCCGGGGGGAGCTGGTCCTCGCCGCTGAAGCCCGGCGTGTACGAGCTCCAGGTCTGGAACCCGGACGTCCCGGGGAACTGGGAGACCGTGCTCGTGGAGGTGCAGGACGGCGGGAACACGCACTTCACCTGCCGCCCCCGCTCGGGCGGACCGCCCCCGACGAGGTCGACCCCATGACGTCCCCTGACGGTCCCGTCCCCGATCCCCCGCGCCCCACGCCGCCCGGCGACCGTGCCCCAGCGCCCGGCACGATGGAGCTCCCGTCCGCGCCCACGCTCCCCGCGCCGGACGGAATCGGCCCCCCGGAGGCGTCCGGTCAGTGGACCGTCCCCGGCGCCTCCGACCTGGGACGGCGGTATCGGACCGTCCGGGAGCTGGGGCGCGGCGGCATGGGGCGGGTGTGGCTCGTCTTCGACGGGAAGCTGGAGCGCCCGGTCGCGCTCAAGGAGTTCCTGCCCCGGGAGGCCGCGGGCACGCTCGCCGCCGATGGCCCCGGGGCCGGCGCCCCCCCGTCCCCGGGGGATCGGCGCTCCGGCCTGCAGCAGGACCGCTTCCTGCGCGAGGTGCGCCTCTCGGCCCGCCTCGAACACCCCGGCATCGTCCCGGTGTACGACTTCGGCGGCGACGGCGGCGAGGAGCTCTACTACACCATGCGGTACCTCGAGGGACGCAGCCTGGCCGACGCGCTCGCGTCCTGCGGGAACCTCGGCGAGCGCCTGCACTATCTCCCCCACTTCCGGGACATCTGCAACGCGATGGCCTACGCGCACAACCGCCGGGTGATCCACCGCGACCTCAAACCGGCCAACATCGTCCTCGGAGCCTACGGCGAGACCATGGTGGTGGACTGGGGCCTGGCCAAAATGAAGGACGACTCCGGCGAGAGCGACCGGCGGCTCGCCGCCGAGCTCGATCACCTGCGCAGCCCGGCGGCCCCCGGCGAGACCGCCTTCGGCACGGCGCTGGGCACCCCCTGCTACATGGCGCCCGAGCAGGCGGCCGGCGACCTCGACGCGGTGGACCACCAGAGCGACGTCTACAGCCTGGGCGCGATGCTGTACGAGTTGATCACCGGCAACCCGCCGTTCGCCGGCGGCCCGCCCCACGCCATCCTGCTGCGGACGGCGACCGAGGCGCTGCCCCCCGCGCGCAGCCTGGAGCCCGGGGCGCCGCAGGAACTGTGCGCCATCGCGGAGAAGGCGCTCGAGAAGGAGAAGTCCCGCCGCTACGCGGACTGCGCGGAGCTGGAGCGGGACCTGACGGCCTATCTCTCCGGGGAGAAGGTCAGCACCTACGAGTACTCCGGCTGGGAGCTGGTCCGTCGCTTCGTCCGGCGCAACCGGCTGGTCAGCGCGCTGGTCCTGGCCATGGTCCTCACGCTGGTGGCCGGCCTCGCGGTCTCGCTGGAAGCCCGACAACGCGCCGAGGCGGCCAGGGGCCGTGCCGAACTGGGGGAGAAGGAGACCCACCATCAGCTCGCCCTCTCACTCTCGGAGAAGGCCCAGCGGGCCCACGACGACCGCGACCTGGGCGCCGCCCGGATCTACGCGGCCGCCGCGCTGGTCCATGACCCCTTCAACCCGTGGAGCCCCCATCGCCACGCCGACCTCCACGGCCGCGCGGGGGAGGCCGAGCGGCTCTCCCTCGCCCGCGCCCATTCCCTCCTGTTCCAGGCGCGCGCCCGCAGCCGGATCCGCTGGTCGGGAACCCTGCGCGGACACGGCAACATCGTGCTCCGGGTCGCGGTGTCCCCGGACGGCCGAACGGTGGCCTCCTGCAGCCACGACCGCACCATCCGGCTCTGGGACGCCGGCACCTCGGCGCCGCTGGGGATCCTCGAGGGCCACACGGACCAGGTTCGCTCCCTGGCCTTCACCCCGGACAGCCGCAAGTTGGCCTCGGCCAGCTACGATGGGACCGTCCGACTCTGGGACGTCACCGCGCGCACCGCCATCGCCGTGATCCACCGGGGGGAGGCCCAGCAGGAGGCGGTCGACTGCTCCCCGGACGGCCACACCCTCGCCTTCGCCGGGCAGGATCGGGTCATCCGCCTCTGGGACCTCGGTCAGCACCGGGAGGTCGGGGTCCTCGAGGGCCACGGGATGTCGGTGCTGTGCCTGGACTTCTCCCCGGACGGTCGCCGGCTGGCGAGCGCGGGCTGGGAGGGCGTCGTGAGGGTATGGGACCTCGCCCGGCGGGCGCCCGAGGCCGAGCTGGCCGGTCACGAGAACGGTGTGTTCACGCTGCGCTTCTCCCCAGATCGGAAGAGCGTCGTGTAGGGAAAGAGTGTAGATCTCGGTGG
>CALKWH010000223.1 GCA_938004375.1 uncultured Pseudomonadota bacterium | reverse complement strand
ACCACCGAGATCTACACTCTTTCCCTACACGACGCTCTTCCGATCTCTCTGAATCACCAGGTGGTCTCCGGAGAGCTTCATGGCCCAACCTTTGGGCAGGGATTTCTGCAGCTTCACCAGGGCCGCGTCCGACGGGATCGAGAACGCCATCGGGGGCGGGCCGGGCGTGGCCGCCGGCGGGAGAGCCGCAGGGGGCGTCAGGAGCAAAACGACGGTGAAGAGATAAAACTGCATCCTCGACCTCCCTGGGATGAACACCACAAATGCGTGGCGCGCCGGTGACCAATGGCCCCGCCATGCAAAGTCAGAAACTCATCGGACATGCTGCCTTGGCGGCGCTCTGAACGCAACCTGATTTTTCAGCCGCCAGCGGGTTGAGTCCTCCCAGCGTCGACAGCCTTCTCACCGAGTCATCGTGCCACCCCAGTCGGGGATGAATCACGCCTCGGGGGGCGGCTCGGGGGCGGGGGCGGCCGGCTTGCGGAAGCCGGCGCCCAAGTGGTTGAAGCGAAAGTACGGGGGGCGGTCGACGATCAGGCCCGCGCGCACGGCGGCGCGGCCCAGCTCGTTGAAGTCGCGCATGATCACGTACAGGCGGCCGTCGAGCTCGTCGATCTCCTCGGTGTCCAGCACCGGGCGGCCCTTGGCCACCTCGGCCGCGCCGAAGACCGCCATCAGGCGCGGGCGCAGGGCGGCGTGCTCGTCCAGGCGCGCCTGCACCGGGACCTCGGGGGCCAGGCGATCGCGGTGGGCGGCGAGCAGCTCGCACAGCATCTCGTTGGAGGGCAGCAGGTCCACGTCGTCCACGGCGCGGGCGTTGTTGACCGCGACGGCCACCGCCGAGTCCTCGCGGGCCAGGGGCGCCAGGGCGCCGATGGCCTTCTTGTTCCAGATCCAGCCGGCATGCACGGTCTCGTCGCGCTCGGCCACCAGGACGGTGCGCTCGGTCAGTTTCCGGGGCCGCGCGGCGATGGCGGCCGCGTGCCGCTCGAGGAGCTTCTGGAACTTGTCGAGCTCGGTGGCGCCCTGCCCGAAGTCCGTGAACACGGCCAGGTTCTCGTTCCACATCGCAGCCGTCTCCTGCCCCTGCAGGTTAATCTTGTCCGAACTGAAGCGGGCTCCGATGTTCATGTATCTTTCGGGAGTGTAGGCGGTGCGGGTGATCATGTTGGCGAAGTGCGTCCTTTCTGCCTGCGGGGCGTCGTCGCGCCCCGGGTGGTTGACCCGACGCCGGCTCCCCATGAGCCGCGCCGGAGATCGGATGTATGGTCTTCTTCCGTCCGCAGGGATCTGAAGACAGGTGAAGATGTGGGCTTGTTATTAGATCGAGGATCCGGTTCATGTCAAGAGGAAAGTTGCTGGGGATGCGGCAGACACCCACGAAGGCGTTCAGTCCCGATGCGGACGATGTTGCCATATGTAAAATAACAGAATTGCATAATTTTACACCAGTGGTATTCTCCCTTTCGAGTTCATGCTTTTTCCCGAGAGGGGATGATTCGCTCAGCCCCGCATTTGCGTCGTTCGAATGCTCCGATTTGGACGAGTCGAGAAAGCGGGCGCTCGTTTGGAAATCCTGGAAAATGGCGATGCTCTACGCATGTCAATTTTTTTATACCCGGAAAGTGATGTGACATGATTGCCCATTTCATTTTGTACGTGCAAGACCAGGCTGCCAGCACGGCCTTCTACACCCGGGTGCTGGGCCAGCAGCCCAGGCTGTTCGTCCCGGGCATGACCGAGTTTCGCCTCGGGGAACACGCGGTGCTCGGCCTGATGCCAGTCGCCGGCGTCCGCCGTCTGCTGGGCTCCGCGCTCCCCGATCCCGCCGTGGCCGCCGGCATCCCCCGCGCAGAAATCTATCTGCTCACCTCCGACCCCGACGCCTGTCACCAGCGCGCCCTGGCCGCCGGGGCCGAGGAACTGAGCCCCATGGCTCCCCGGGACTGGGGCCACCGCGCCGCCTACAGCCTGGATCCCGACGGTCACGTCCTCGCGTTCGCAGGAGCATTCGAGCGATGAACCGGCAGCCTCACCTCCTCCCCGCGCTCATCCTTTCCGTCCTGTTAGCCGGCACGGTCGGCTGCAACTCCAGTCGGTACGTCCGGCAGTCCGGGATCGTCATGCACCCGCGCGCGCCGACCCGTTCGGGGCAGCCCATCACCGAGGGGAGCTCCCGGATTTATCACAGCAGTTCTGCGCTGACGTGGATGGGCTCCTCCCCCACCGGCGAGGACAACACCACCGCGAACCGGGTATCCGGCTACGTGGGCGGGGGCGGGCTACGGATCAAGACGGGGGACACCTCGGACATGGGCCTGCTCTTCGAGATGGGGTCCTCGCGGTGGACCCACGCCGGCGCCGATAGAATGCCCCGCGGTCCATCGGGGGATCAGGCCCCCTGGGCGCTGGGGGTGGACTTCTCCTACGCCTCGCGCAAATCCGGCAGGATGTGGCTGGCCGTCTCCGTGGAGGCCCTCTGGTTGTGGATGCCCAACGCCGAGCACGGGGCTTCCGAATGCACGGCGGCCGACGGCTTCGCGGGGTGCGGCCAGGGGAGCGTGGACTGGAACGCCGGCTTGGGTCTGGCGCTGGCCATCCTCCCATCGTGGAAGATCACCGGAGAATTTACCCTCTTCGCGGGCATGGACCTGCGGATGATGCCCCGCTTCAACGATGTCATTTACGTGGAGACCGAGGGACTGAGCACGACAGAGCACAATCCCCTGGACTACGATCCGAACGTGGCCTTCGGCGTGGGCGCCGAGCTCCGCCTGGCCCGGGCGTGCCACCTGATCGTCAGCCTCTACCAGCCCGTGACGCGGCACCCCCTGGCGCTGGGACCCATGGTGGGGTTCGTGTTCTCGGTGGACGTCGGGGAACCGCCGGGACCGTCCATCGTGACCTCGCCCGCGCACGACCTGCAACCGGGTGTCAGTAAGTCTGGTAGCCATTATCCCATCCCTGCCATGAGTAGGTGACCCATGCCTGCGGGAAGGCTCAACTGCCAAGACCGGCAACAGGCCTTCTCCCTGTGATGGAATGAGGACCAACCATGTCCGGAAAACCACCAAAACCCGTGCTCCACGATCCCGCCGTGACGCCCGACGACGAGGTCCTGACCGACGTCCTGGGCCCCGCCAAGGCGGCCTTCGATCAACTGCACGTCCGCCTGGCGGCGACCTGCCCGGCGGCGGTCGCGACCTGGAAGTTCTACCGCGACGGCAACGCCTGGCTCATGAGCGCCGCCTGGAAGAAGAAGACGCTCTTCTGGTTGTCGGCCGACCGCGGCTCCTTTCGCGTCACTTTCTATCTGCCGATGTCCCTCGAGGCCGACGTGGCCGCGGCCGACCTCCCCTGCGAGGTGAAATCGACCTGCGAAGCCTCCGCCGGGAAAAAGATCCGCGGCGCCACCGCCGTGATCCGCACCCCCGCCGATCTGGCCGCGTTCGACACCCTGCTCGCCCTCAAATTGTCTGTGCGCTGAACCGCGGGCACGGCCAGCTTCTCCCCCCTCGGGTCTCATCCCTCTGACTTCGATGAGCAGTGCTCTGGCCGAATTCGGTGAAAGGACTGGCGTCCTATGCCTTCTTCTGATGCAGGGCGAACGCGGCGCCCTGGGGATCCAGACATGGGGCGACGCGATCACCACCGGGCACCTCTTGAGGTGGGGCGAGCACCTTGCCCCCCAGCGCCTCCACCCGTCGCAGGGTCGCGTCCAGATCGGCCACGCGAATGTAGAACAGCCAGAACGGCCTCGGCGCCTCGGAGGGAAGGCGGAACACACCGCCACCCTGGTGCTCGTCGGCCATGAACAAGTGATAAGGACCCAGTGGCCCCATGTCCAGGGACATCCCGCGCTTCCAGCCGAAGAGGGCCTCGTAGTAGCGCCACGCCGCCTCCGGGTCCGTGGTGGCGAGCTCGTGCCAGGAGAAGTCGCCCACGTCCGGATCGTGGGTGACCTCCGCATCGACGGGACAGAAGGCCGCCAGCGTGGCGCCCTGAGGGTCCGCGATCAGGCTCCAGCGGCCCACCGTCGGGATGTCCATGGGCGGGACGAGCACCTCGCCGCCGAGGCTCACGGCCTGTCGCGTGGTCGCATCCACGTCAGGCGTCCCCACGTAGGCCATCCAGTGCGGCGGTGCGCCCATCCGCTTCGCCTCGTCGGGCAGGACATCCAGCCCGCCGATGGGACGCTCGCCCACGGTCCACATCGTGTACGGGCGCTCACCCATCTCGAAGCGCTGCGTGCCCCAGCCGATCACCTCCGTGTAGAAGTTCCGGGCGGCCTCCACATCCTCGGTCATGAGCTCATACCACAGGAACGATCCCTTGAATTCCGTCATGTTCGCATCCTTCCCCCGGTCCTATCAGTGCCGGTCTCGATGAACAGGTGAGATTCGCAGGGTATCCGAGGCCCAAGGTGACTGTCAACGGGAACCGCCAAAGTGCGGCTCGAAGGATGAAGCTGAAGGCCGGAGGCCTGCCGTATCACCCTCCAGCCGCCTCGATCGGCCTCGCACCCGCCTGTCGCACGCGACATCGCTCGCGGCATCGTTGACAGGGCACGGGCCATCGTCAATACTCGCGAAGCGCCGGAGCCCAATCACGATCGCCGGGCCGGCGACGCAGCGAGGCTTCCCCCATGTACGTCACCAGGATGTCCCTCACCGACTGAAAGGCCCCCATGAAAGCGAAGATCACCTTTTTCGTCGGTTCCGCGGTCCTGCTCCTGGGCCTGACCCAGCTGGCGTTGACGCAGGAGCCCATCCGGGCGTTCACGGTGGCGGTGGGCGCCTTCTTCATGCTGTGGGGGTGGAAGATCGGCTGGACCCGTCACCGCGGGCTGACCCTGTGGCTGGGGCACGCGGCCCTCGTGGCGGGCGTCTGGGCGACGGTCCACGGAGCGACGCGGCTGCCGTTCCTGCAGCGCCCGCCCACCTGGTTGGAGATCCTGGACCTGCCCCTGTTCTGGGGGCTGTTTACCATCCTCGGCGGGATGTGCATGATCCGGCACGGGCATTGCGCCTGCTGCGTCGCCTCCCACGAGGCCCGTACAAATGCCCGGTGCCACCGGCCTCCGGCGGGCACGCCGGGAGAATCTTGAGCCCGAAGGCCGGTGCGTAGAGCCCCACCCTGGTCCACCAGGACCTGTCAGACATGACCGCAATGGACGCACTCCGGGATGTGCACGCAAAGAAGACCACCGCACGCCGGACACACCCAGCGCGTCCGTTCAGAGGCGACGAACGCGTCGACCCCCTCGGCCTGGATCGCCCTCAGGTTCTCGAGCATGCTCATCCGGTACTTCTGCCGATACCGGGCATCGAGCCGTTTGAGCCGCGGGCACGGGAATCTCCCACAATCGTCGCTGCAGAAGCCGGCCTCTCCCGAGCGGATCACTTCACAGTTGCGGATCGAGCACGCCAGGCATGACCTGGCCTTGCCTTCGTCTCCCGCGCGACATCCGAGGCACCCGTTCTTGTCTCGCACGAAAGCCATGCACAGGCCACAGTCCATGCCGCACGGCGCGATCAGTTCCGGTGCCAGTACACCGGGTACCAGCTTCTGTCTGGGCTTGATCCTGAGGGGCATCTGTCTCCGTCACCCGTCCTTTCAGATCGCCGTCCATGGCGGATCCGCACAGGTTTCAAAACGGACGGTCTGCGCCAGGGGCCGCCGCTCGGTCGCGTGGCGGTCCGGGCTCAGGAACCCGTCTCGCGGAACCCCAAGCAGGATCAGCGCCGTCGGTACAATCTCCCGGGGGATGTCGAAACCGGCGCGGATGAGGTCCGGGTCGAAGAGCCCCACCATGACGCTTCCCAGGTTCCGCTCCCGGGCGGCCAACATCATGTGATCACACACGATCCCGATGTCCAGATCGCCGGAGCTTTTCTGATCCCAGGGTCTCACGAGCGGGTCGGACTGATCCTGGCACACGATCAGCACGCAGGGCGCGCCGAAGGTCGAGTAGGCCTTCTCCACCTTCCGGAGATTCTCGGGCCTCTGCACCACCACAATGCGCTGGGGCTGCCGGTTGCACGCGCTGGGCGCCACCCTGCCGGCCTGGAGCACGTAATCCAGATCATCCGCCGCCAGCGGCTCGGAGAGAAAGCCGCGGGTCGTGCATCGACTCTTCGCCAGATCAAGGAAGTTCATGTCGCCTGCACTCCTTTGGTTGGCTACGTTGACGAAGCTCATTTCCTGCACCCCATCTAGCCCATTTTATTGAGCGTCAACGGATTGGAAATGCCGCCACGATCGTCAGTCCTAATTCGCATCACTCCGTCTTTGTCGAGAAGTGCCCACGCCTGGATTCCGTAATGAGCGTCTCGCGAGAAACTGACCTCCTTCACCCAGACAATCGTTTGCTCCACTTCAGATGATTCGCCCGGCTCCGCGTGATAGAGACTCACGACATCCCACGGATGAAACAAGGTCAGCATATATGCACACATGCCTTCGATCAGTAGATCCGCTCCGGTGAGCAGTTCGTTGACATGAACCTCTGCCTCGCGAGCGGTAGTTGGCGTGCATTTCGTCCCGGTGTAGATTCGTGGATCAGGGTGCTGAAACAGCATCAGATCCGTTGTGTCTGATGCGAGGCCTAGTATGGTTCCAAACGAGTGAGCAGAGTTTGCGCGCTCGACGTGAAAAGATTCGTACCAAGCTGCATCGACCAAGAGTTTTCGGAGTTCTTCGGTTTGCTCGGCTGCTTTCAGGTGGAGTCTATGGAACGAATTCGGCGTTTCTGGAAGGCCCTGCATGACCCGAAGGAGGCTGAGCACCGCTGCCAGTTCCTCAAGAACGGAATAGAGACAATGGGATATGGCTCCATACTCTGCGCCAGCAATGGTGAGAGCATGGAGATCGTTGGGTGAACTCGTTGCTCGTTCAATGGCAGAGAGAAGGTTGCCACGATGGTACTTGAGTGACCACGACTTCTGCTTGAGCGATGTCGAATGATTCACCAACCGTTCCCGGTGAGGCAAGCGCCGTTCATGAAAACTGGCCATGTCAATTGTTGACGTGACGTCAGTTCGGATGTCGTGGGCAGTGCCCACGTACCGGAAACGGTTGAGCCAGTAACTTGGCAGAGCCTCGAATAGCATGACCGGCGCTGCCGCTTCGCCACATCGGAACCATGACTGAACAGGGACACCTGCGGGGGCAGCGCGGCCGTCCTTATCTGGACGAAGTCGTATCATTGCACCTTCGATTTGAATGCGATCCTTGACCTCCCGTGCGGGGCGTGCACCACCATACTCAGCAACCGGCCTCGGCCGATAGGGGTTCGGCGAGACATCGCACATCTGGAGGGGAAACTCATACAGTCCCCATGAAATCTCGTCGCAATGGAGAAAATAGCTCTTCTCGGATGTTTGACTAGGCACCTGAACTGTGGTTCCCTCCACGCCTTTGCTTTCCACATTCTCTGCAGTAGGCGCAGTCACTTAAATCTTCCACTCCTGCTGGAAAACAAACGGGCAAGCCGTACTTCAAAACGTATCAATGTACCCTGCATGCGCTTTTCCTGCAATCGCCATTTTCTAGCCCCGACCAAGACGGGGACGTCCCGGCATCTGTTGTGATCGCAACCAGGTGTTCCGCGCAGGCAACCGAAAGTGCCATTCCCGATGGGCAACTTCGCGATGGCGATTACTACGCCTTCAGTTTCCATCACACTGGCCACTCTGCACTGTGCCCCTTCAAGCCAGAGGCGTGGAGCGATCGTTCGCAGAAGTCTTACTCAATTGATATAATTTGCTCCGCGAACTGAGAAGGGGCAACTTCTTGTGCGTTGTACAAATGGTATCCGCTCGTGTTGTTATATGGTCCTCCACAGTTTCCACTCGACAATAAGTAATATTGTCCATTAGATGCCGAGGACACCAAAAAACCTCTTGCGCCGTATTGACCAAAATTCAAACAAGTTACAGACATGTCATAAGCAACAAAATATGTTCCAGCGGAAAGTGGGCATGAACTCAGCGCAATTGGCATTGTGCAACTACTGTCACTATATGCCAGGTTTGCATAACTCCGTGGCAAGCAACGTAAGGTGCCATTTACATCATAGGTAAACGAGCAATCAATGTTTAATTGTGTATCATACCAGTTTTTAAACTCCTTGGAACCATCGGCGGTCGTCCCCACCTTCATCTTGATTCGAGTTCCGCTCTGGAAAATCTTCAACTGATTATTGTTGTTCGCGTTGTTGGTGTTATTGGCATTGTTAATGTTGTTCAGGTTATTTACATTGTTGATATTGCTCGCATTATTGGTATTATTCGCATTGTTAACGTTGTTAACATTGTTTGCATTATTCATGTTATTCGAATTATTCGTGTTGTTCGTATTTGCTGGTTCAGGAGTGCAACCGAACAGCCCCAGAGAGAACACAGCGATGAAAAGCAGTTTTTTCATTTTATACCTCCAAGTGCAGTGGGAAACGCAACGAAAGGAGTTTAGGTGAGATTCTGTCAAAGTCAATGACGACACATAAGTCTCTCCATCTGTGACCAGGGCGACTGGTGTGCCTAGTCAACTAAACTGGAAACCACTACGAAGTAGCGACTATGAGCCCACCCACGTTTAAGTTCATTTGCGACATAATCGAAATATTCTACGTTCGCCCACTCGCCGATCGATCCTATCTGCACGACCTTCTGATTCATTAACAACACGTCGAGTACATCATGATCTGTCCCGGGGCCAGTCCGGAGGTTTACCGCTCGATCGGCAACCAAATAGACCTTCCTTTGGATATCCTGCTTCAGTGCATTTAGTGCATTTAGCTGAGTCGAGATGGTTTGCTCCATTCCATCGAGCCTTCTTAGCAGACGCTCTTCGGACTGCTCTGCCGAGAATTGCGAGAGATAGAAAAGGAACAACGCAAAGAACAGACTTAAATAGAATTCGGCACTCAGAGGACCTAATGGCGCTTGAGCGGCCCTGTCCTTTACCGATTCCGCCAAACTGTCCAACGGTTCGGTAGCATGGTTTGCAACCTGCTCCTCGTATTCTTCGACTAGTAATTCATAAGCCTCTGAAAATTCCAGTGCCCCGTGGCCGTGTGTTATTCGCGTTGCAACTGTCGAGAACGCATCTAGAATCGGACTACGCTCAAGCGTCTGGATGGCTTTGATTGCCGGGGATTCCTGAAGGCTACGAATGGCCATGAACGCAGGAGATTCTTCGATTCCTCGCATGGCTTTCAGAGCCGGAGATTCGTCTAGATCACGCAGAATTCTCATGACGGACGAGTCGTCGATCCCCCGTATTGCTTTCGTCGCGGGCGAATTCTCCAGACCTTTCATGATGCGGAGTGCTGGCGGGTTATCCAAATCTCGCATTAATCGAGCAACCGGCGAATCCTTGAGCGCACGTATCGCCTTCATTGCTGGCGACTCACCAAGAGAACGCAGGGCACGTAATGTGGGGTTGTCGAAAAAATCCTTCATGGCGGGATGATCGTCCTTAAAGCGCCTAACATCGAGAGTGACCCTCGGTTCACCCGGCGCGGCCGCCGGGTGAACCGCAGATGTCCACGCTCGTCGGCACCCGGTCTATCGTTTACCCACCCCGTAACTGGGGGTGTTGCGATGGCAAGTCTGGCACATTGCGATCACGTTGCTCAACGTGTAGGCCCCACCTGCTGTAACACGGTGGACTTCCCACTCTCCCCTGAGCATCGCATTGCACCGTCCCGTGTGATGAATGCACGCCTTCATTCTGCACTCGCATTTGCCACCTGCTCTCTTGAACACTTCTTCTCGAATGTCTGCCATATTGCGCCTCCCACTTACATGTCCCGTTGTTCGTGGTAGTCCAGCAGAAGTCGGGACAGTTTTCCCTGCCGAACCAAATGTTTGGACGGAACCGCAAAGAAGCGGAAATCGCCGCTGGGGTCCGTATGCGATGGCGCTGGAGATCATCAGAGGAAATCCAGTAACCATCACCGTGCAACATGCAATAACCTTCATCCTTTCACTCGCGTCGACATGCCCGTGGCATTCCTGTACCGGATTTGTGGCGTGTCCATCCTCCGACAGGGGCGTGGGCAACGAATAATTGAATGTACGGCAGTGGGGAAAATAGTCAAGTATGACCAGAACGAATCATCGGAGGAAGTGGCCGCATCGGAGGAGCGACTCTCGTTACGTGGGTTGCGGCGTTCGAGGGAAACGCGGAGGCGGTCGTTGGAAATGCTGGAGCGTTCGTGGGGACGGGGGAACCCGTCGTGGGGGCCGGAGCGGTATTCGTGGGTCGATCTGTCTAAACCGGCGGGCGGGGATTTGCATCCGGGAACAAATCGATAGAAACCGGTGGCGGCGGCGCCGGATCAAGGGGACGCATTTGCCCATTCGTGGGTCGAGTTGCCTGTTCAATGGGTCGAGATCGCCGAGGCGTCGGTCGAGTTTCAGCGACCGAGCGTGGAGTTGCGACGTTCGTGGGGGCGGTTGTTCGGACTTGTCCCCAAGTTACCACGATTCCAGGTAACCCAGGTCCGGGGCGGCGCCGAGGAAGGCGTCGTTGATGCCGAAAAGGCGCACGCCGCGGTCGACGTTGGGGCTGTCGGCGGTGAGCGAGAGGTCGCCGGCGGCGGGGTCCGCGAGGCCGGGGTCAGCGTCGTGGCCATGGCACTCGAGGCCGGTGGCCGCGCACCAGGCGGCGACGGTGTCGTGGCGCACGTCGCTCCACTTGACCACGGGGGCGCCCCGGGTGGTGAACCAGTCGTTCCAGTCCAGGTCGTTGGGGCCGGCGGGGCGGCTCATCTCGAAGGCGTAGCGCGTGCCGCGAAAGACGTTGTTGCGCCACACCATGTTCTCGAAGTGCCCCGAGACGTTGATCGCGTTCTGATCGGGGAGGTCGGTGAAGCCCGTGTTGTGGAAGATCCACACGCGACCCGAGGAGTCGTTGGAGAGCTTGATCGCCGAGGCGTCGTAGTTCGTGAAGCGGTTGCGCAGGACCCACACCGGACCGGAGGTGATCGGGGCGAGGCTGACGCCGTTGTGGAAGCGGTCCACCGTGTTGCCGAAAAAGCGGTGGTTGACGCAGGCGCCCTCGGGCTCCAGGCCGTCGTCGGTGACGTCGGCGAGCGTGTTGTCGGACACGTCGACGTCGAAGGCGATGGCCGTGTCGCCGTCGTCCTCGAAGCTGCCCGCGTAGACGCCGTTGAAGATCTGGCGGATGCGGTTGCCCGAGACGAGGGTCTGGGTCGCGCCCGCGACGGTGATCGCCGAGTTCTCGTGGTCGGTGCCCTTGACCGCGTCCCAGGGCCAGAGGTGCACGCCGGTCTGGTAGATTTCGTTGTCCTCGACGCGGTTGTGGGAGGAGTCGCGGCGGATCCACACCGGGGACGGGATGTCGTGCACGACGTTGCCGCGCACCACCACGTGGGAGGAGTCCCGCACGTCGACGCCCTTGGCGTAATCGCCCTCGCCGTAGTAGCGGACGGTGAAGCCCTCGATCCAGACCCAGGCAGCGCCGTCGAGCGCGAACGCCGTGCCCAGGGTGGGGATCTGCCAGGTGTGGGAAGCCGGGTCCGAGGCGCTGCGCACGAAGAGGGCGCCGCCTTCGACGAAGAAACCCTCGTCCATGGGCACGTCGTCGTCGCCGAGCCCGGCATGGAGCCCGGCCAGGGACGTGAAGTGGTACAGACGTTGCCCGTCCCGCAGGAGGTAGCGGGGATCGCCGGCCCAAGGGGCCGAGTAGATGCCGGCGGACGTCTCGGTCTAGGGCAGGCCGGCGGCGGCGACGTCGGGATCGCTGCCGTCGAGGACGGCGCCGGGCTCGCCGAGCAGGCGCAGGTAGCGGCCCGCCTGACCGCCGCCGGTGATGTCGACGGACTCGTGATAGACGCCGGCGGCCACGCGGATGTCGGTGCCGGCGGCGGCCACGGCCACGGCGGCGGCGATCGTCCTGAAGGGGTTCCCCTCGGTGCCGTCACCCTCCAGGGGGTTGGTCCCGTCCACATAGAGGGTGGTGACGGTCTCGTGGTCGGGGGTCACCGGGAGGGTGGTGACCTCGCCGCAGTGGCGCTCGTCGCCGGCCAGCGCGAGCACCTCGTAGCGGGTGTCGGGGGCGAGGGAGAAGAGCGAAGTGACGTGGCGGCCGTCAGGGATGATCACAGCGTCGGGGGCGGCGGACCACGTCGGGGTCCCGGGGAGCCGGAAAAAGACGCGGGCCGCCGGGGTCCGCGGGCTCGTCAGATAGACGCCTGCGGTGTGGACATTGCCGATCAGCGCCAGGTCCGCCGAGGACGCGGCGCAGTCGCCCAGGTCGAAGCACCCCTGGGGGCAGCCGTCGGTGCAGTCGGGCGCGCAATCGGTGACCACGCAGGAAATCCCGTTCACGCAGGCGGTGCCGTCCTCGCAGGCGCCGCAGGAGCCGCCGCAGCCGTCGTCGCCGCAGACGCGGCCCTCGCAGGCGGGGGTGCAGTCGTGCTTCGAGGTGGCGTCGTCGCACGCGACGAACAGGAGAAGGCTGGCCAGCAACGCGAGCTTGTTCATCCCTGACTCCTCTCTACGGCGGACGACGGTCGTCAGCCGGCGGTGCCGCCCACGGTCTCTTCGAGCGAGCGGACCAGCACGCGGTTCTTGCCGCCGTGCTTGACCTCGTACATCAGTTCGTCGGCGGCGTGGATGGCCGCCTGCAGGTGGTCGGGGGCGGCTGCGAAGTGCACGGCGCCGATGCTCATGGTCACCGGGAGCCCCTGCCCGGACATAAGCTCATGCATGGCCACGCGCAGCCTCTCCAGGGCGATCAAGGCGGCCTCGGGGCCGGTGTCCGGCAGCAGGGCGGCGAACTCGTCCCCGCCCAGGCGGGCCACCAGGTCGCTCTCGCGGAAGTGGCCGGCCAGCAGGGCGCCGGCCTCGCGCAGCACGCGATCCCCCTCGTGGTGGCCCAGGCGGTCGTTGACGGCCTTGAAGTTGTCCAGGTCGATGAAGGCCAGCGTCAGGGGCGTTCCGGCGCGCCGGGCGCCGGCCACGGCAAAGGCCCCCAACTCGTGGAAGGCGCGGCTGTTGTGCAGCCCGGTGAGGCTGTCCCGGCGGCTCAGCGACCGCTCGCGCTCGAAGCTCTGCCGGAGCCGGCCGATCAGGTAGCCGACCACCACGAAGGACAGGGTCATCGTCAGGAAGTTCAGGCTCCAGATCTCCGGTCCGTAGGGATGCTCCCCCGCGAGCAGGTTGGAGGACATCCAGGTGACCGAACTGAGCAGGGCCAGCAGAACACCGGCGCGCATGGAGATGAACTGCGCGCCGAAGGCGATGGCGAGGTAGTACAGGGGGAAGATGCGCAGCCAGATGCCGGTGAGGTAGTCCAGCCAGGCGATGAGCCCGATGACACCGACGGCGGCGACGGCGGTGCACCAGGGTCTACACCGGAGCCAGGTCATCGGGGAAGCCGTACCCTCGGGCGACTGGATCGGGAGCTCGGGTTCTGTCGTTCGCGCGGTCATGACGGACTTTCTGGATCCTGCGGCGGGTGGGTCACTCGACCACCGCGCGGATCATCATGGAGAACAGGTCCTGGGTGTACCGGTATTCCTTCGGCTTCGGTGGCAGCGTCCGATCGTAGGCCTCGACCTGGGCCTGGTCGAGCTCGAAGACGGCGCTCTCCTGAAAGCGCCAGCTCCGGGCGGCGAGGACGCCGCTGGCGAGGACGCCGCCGGCGAGAACGCCGGGGGTCAGTTCCAGGACCAAAAGGCCCAGCGGAAACTTGCCGTCCGAGGCGCGGACGTTCAGGTCCCTGCCGTTCCGGAAGCCGTGCTTGACGTAGTTGTGGGGGTCACCCAGGATGACGATCGCGGGGTACCCGGCTGCGACCGCCAGCTGCCGGGTGTGGTCGATCAACCGGGTGCCGATGCCCACGCGCTGGAGCCCTGGCGCCACGCACAGCGGGCCGAAGGTGACGGTCTCCAGGCACGCGCCGTCCTCGGCGAGCAATCGGGAACGCGTGTACTGGATGCTGCCCACGATCGCGCCGTCGCGCTCGGCCACGTGGGAGAGCCCGGCGAGATAGTCCGGGTGGGACCGCATGACGTGGGCCAGGTAGTGCTCGTCGCACCCCGGGCGGTACAGGTTCCAGAACGCCTCCCGGGTAAGGGCGTCGGCGGCGGCGAAGTCACCAGGCTCCTCGGGACGGATGACGAGGTCGCGCATGTTCACCCCAACAGGCCTTCGCACAGGGAGACCACGGCCGAGGCCGAGGGGGCGAACCCGTCGCAGCCGAAGCGATCGGCCAGATCCGCGTTCATCGAGGCACCCCCCGCGATGAGCTTCACCGAGAGGCCGGCGTCTGTCAGCGCCTTTTTCACGTCCTCGATGCGGCCGACGGTGGTGGTCATCATGGCCGAGAGGCCCACGATGTGGGGGGCGTGTTCGCGCACGGCCGCGACGACGGCGGCGGCGGGGACGTCCTTGCCCAGGTCGAGGACCTCGAAGCCGCCGCTCTGCAGCACGGTGCCGATGATGCGCTTACCGATGTCGTGGACGTCGCCCTCGACGGTGGCCAGGAGCACGCGGGCCTTGTACACCGGGGCCGTCCCCAGACGGGCGTGTAGCCGCTCGAACACCGGGCGCGAGGCGTCGGCGGCCAGCAGCAGCGACGGCAGGTAGATCTTCTTGCGCCCGTAGAGCTCGCCCACCTCGCGCATGGCGGCGGCGAGGAGCCCCGAGCCCACCTCGACCGGGGACACACCCTCGGCCAGCTTCGCCTCGACCTGCGCCCACAGCCCCTCGGTGTCCCCGCGCAACAGCGCTGCCACCCAGGGGTCGCCCGGGGACTCGTCACCGGCGGTGAACGCCGTATCCCCGCGCAGGGCGAGCGCGCCGTGGAGGGCGCCCGTGAGGAGCCCGTCGCCGGGGTTGCAGATGGCCGAGGTGAGCCCGAAGTGCACCGCCTGGGCCAGGAAGGCGGCGTTGAGCCGCGCGCGGTCCGGGAGCCCGAAGCTCAGGTTCGACAGCCCACAGGTGGTGGCCACGCCCAGCTTCGAGAGTCCGGCGATGGTCTCCAGGGTCACCCGGGGATCCTTGCCGGCGCCGAACGACAGCACCAGGGCGTCGGCGACCACGCGGTGCCGCGGGATCCCGGCGTCCTCCAGGCGGCGCAGGCCGTCCTCGATCACGGCGATGCGCCCGGCGGCGGTCTCGGGGATCTCGGTGCCCATGGCCAAGAGCAACAGCAGGCCGCCGTACTTCTTGAGCAGCTCCGCGCGCCGGGGCAGGTTCTTGTCGGTCACGCGCGCCGAGTTGAGCAGCGGGCGGCCGGCGACCTCGCGCATCGCCTTCTCGAGGAGCGACGGCGTCTGGATGTCCAGCGACAGCGGCAGGGCGTCGTGGGCGTCGAGCGCGCGCACGGCGGACACGACCACGGCCGGGTCCAGCGTCTTCTCGATGCCGAAGTTCACGTCGAGCAGGTGGGCGCCCTCGCGCTGCTGGGCGCCGGCCTCGGCGAGGAGCGTGGTCAGATCGCCCGCGGCCAGCTCGTCGGCGAAGGCTCGGCGGTTGGCGGGGTTGATGCGCTCGCCGATGATAGCGAAGGGAAAGAGCGGCACCGCGCGGGTGCGGTTGCAGAACACCGCGGCGGGGTCGACCGGGCGGGGCGCGGGGCGCCGGCCGCGCAGCAGGCGGGAGAGCACGCGGATGTGCGCGGCCGTGGTGCCGCAGCAGCCGCCCACCAGATTCGCGCCCGCGGCCACGAAGTCCTCGGCCACCGCGGCGAAGTCCTCGGGGGTGGTGTCGTAGTGCAGGTGCTCGCCGTCGAACACCGGACGCCCGGCGTTGGGCTCCACGCTCAGCCGGTGGTGCGTGCAGCGGGCGAGCTCGGCGAACACCGGCAAAAGGTCCGCGGGACCCAGGCTGCAGTTGATTCCCAGCACGTCGACGTCCAGGTCGCCGATGGTCCGGGCGAACACCTCCACAGGGGTGCCCGTGACCGAGCGGCGGTCGGCCTCGAAGGTCATGTGCGCGATGAGCGGCACGTCGGCGGACACCTCGCGCACGCCCACCACCGCGGCCTTGAGCTCCTTGAGATCGGTCATGGTCTCGACGATCAGGCCGTCCACGCCGGCGTCGATCAGGACGCGGGCCTGCTCGGAGAAGGCCGCCACCGCGTCGTCGAAGGACGCCTCGCCCAGGGGGGCGAGCATCCAGCCGGTGGAGGAGAGGTCGCCGAACACCAGGGCGCGGCCCTCGGCGGCCTGCAGGCCGTTGACGGCCTGACGGGCGATGGCCACCGCGGCCCGGTTGATCCGCTCCAAATCCTGGGCGCAGCCCAGGGTCTCGAGCTTGGGCCGGTTCGCCGAGAAGGTGTTGGTGAGCAGCACGTCCGCGCCGGCATCGACGTAGTCGCGATGCACTGCCAGCACGATGTCCGGGCGCTCGAGGTTGAGGACCTCGCCGGGTCGGCCGTCCGAACCCCGGGCGATGAAGTTGGTGCCGTACCCGCCGTCGAGGATGTGCACGCGGGTGGCGAGGCGATCGAGGAATTCCTGTCGTTTCATAGGTCAAACCTGCCTGACGCGCCGGGCTGCGGTCCAAACTGAGTGCCGGCCGGGCCACGTGCCCCGTGTGTAGCGCGATCGCCCGCGCGGGTAAAGCGTTTCTTCCTAGGGCTGGACCTCGACGGGCAGGGAGCGATTGACCGTCGTCCCGTCCCCCAGCTCGCCGTCGGCGTTGTCGCCCCAGCAGAAGACGCCGTGGCCGTCGGTGGACAACGCGCAGGTGTGGGCGCCGCCGGCGGTGACGGACGTGGCGCCGGTGAGCTGGACGACCGCGGTGGGGTTGCGGTGGTCGGTCTGGCTGCCGTCCCCCAGCTGGCCGGAATAGTTCCGGCCCCAGCAGGCGGCCGTGCCGTCCCCCAGCACCGCGCAGGTGTGGGACTGGCCCGCGGCCACGTCCACGGCCCCGGTGAGGTCGCCGGCCAGCACGTAGGTGCGGCGCGTCGTGACGGTGCCGTCGCCGAGCTGGCCGGAGCCGTTGTAACCCCAGCACAGGACCTCCCCGCCCGTCTTCACGACGCAGGTGTGGTTCTCGCCGCCCGAGATCGTGAGCGCGCTGCCGACGCCGCTGACCTGGACAGAGGTGGCGCGATCGGTCACGCTGCCGTCGCCCAGCTGGCCGTAACCGTTGTAGCCCCAGCACCGGACGAACCCGGAGGAGAGGATCACGCAGGTGTGGTACGAGCCGCAACCCAGGGCCACGGCGGTGGAAACGCCGCTCACGGCGGCCGGCGTCCGATGGTCGACGCTGGTGCCGTCTCCGAGCTGGTAGTAATCGTTGTCCCCCCAGCACACCACGGTCCCGTCCGATTTCAGGGCGCAGGAGTGGGCATCCCCGGTGCAGACCCCGACGGCCCCGGTGAGCAGGGCAGGCGTCACCGGGGCGTTGCGGTCGGTCAGGGTGCCGTCGCCGAGCTGGCCGTCCCCGTTCTCCCCCCAGCACGCCACCGTGCCGTCGGACTTCAGCGCGCAGGAGTGGGACCAGGCCACGTCGATGGATACGGCGCCAGAGAGACCGGTGACCAGGACCGGCGTCAGGCGGTTGATGGTCGTGCCGTCTCCCAGCATGCCCGGGCCGTTGAAACCCCAGCAGCGGGCCGACCCGTCGTCGAACACGGCGCACGAATGCATGGTGCCCGCCGCCACGTCCGTTACACGAAAGCAGCCCGCGTCGTCGAACACCCGGCACGCCGGATCGCAGGCGAGCTGCCCCGAGAAGTACAACTGATCCCGGCAGGTGCGCCCGTCCAGGTCCGCGCCGTCGCACACCTCGAAGAAGGGGATTTGGATGAGGCCGTCGCCGCAGCGTCCGGCCGCCTCGCACGGGGTCTCGTCGGTGGTCGCGCAGTCGGAGCTGCACCCGCGGTCGCCGCCGTACCAGCCCAGCTCCTCGCAGGTACCGTCCGGGAAGGCGTCACCGTCGCAAGCCTCGCCGTGTTCTGCCTGCAGGATCCCGTCTCCGCATCGCCCGTGGACGGCGCAGTCCCCTTCCTGGAACTCGCACGCTTCCGTGCACTCCAGGGCGCCGCCGTACCACCCCAGCTCCTCGCAGGTCTGCTCACCCAGGTCCTCGCCGTCGCACGCCTCGCCGTGCTCCGCCTGCAGGATCCCATCTCCGCACCGGCCCGCGGCCTCGCAGTCGGTGACCACGAAACCGCAGTCCTCCCCGCAGGAGAGCTCGCCGCCATGGTGGCCCAGAGTACGGCACGTCTCCCCCGAGAGGTTGCGCCCATCGCACTGTTCGTAGGGCTCCACCAGCAGGCCGTCCCCGCACACCGCCTGCACCTCGCAGTCGCTCAGGTCGTATCGGCAGAACGCGTTGCAGGAGAGCTCGCCCGCGCCCAGCCCCAGGCTCAGGCAGTCCTGCCCTTCGAGGCTCCCGGCCTCGCACTCCTCGCCGTGGTTCACCTGAATGATCCCGTCTCCACAGCGCGAGGCGCACACCGTGAGGTCGAAGGTGCAGTCTCCACGACAGGAAAGAACGCCGTTCTGCTCGTAGTAGCCGAGCTCGGCGCAGTTCTGCGCGGACATCTCCCGGCCGTCGCAGGCCTCGCCCGGATCGAGGAAGCCGTCCCCGCAGTTCTCCACGTTGGTGGTCTTCGTCTTGCACGCGCCGAGGCCGAGAAGGATCGGTAGGGAGATGATCATCCACCAGGTTACGCTCCGCTTCATCATGGTTTCCACTTCCTTTCCGAGCGCTGCTACTTTCCTTCCATCGTCAACACACCGGTCCACTCCGGTGGCGGAGGCTCCAGGATGCAGGCCTCACAGCGACGGATCAGCCACGCGGCTGCGGCGTCGCCGGGATCCGCCTCGACGAGCCTGCGGAGCCGTTCCAACGCCGGGGTGAAGTCCCGCGCGAGGTAGTGCCCGAGGGCGGTCTCATAGGCCGCGATGGCCTCCAGGCGCGCCTCGGACACCGACGCATGCGTCCCCACCAGTTCGAACACCGTCACCGGCCGCGCGCGGCCGACCACCGCCACCTGGGCCAGCTTGCGCAACCGGAATCGATCGGCGACCAGGGCCGCCGTGTCCTCGCTGATCATGATCTGGGTACCGAACACCTTGTTGAGCCCCTCCAACCGGCTCGCCAGGTTCACGCCGTCGCCGATGACGGTGTAGTTGAGCCGATCCTCACAACCGAAGTTGCCCACCACCACCGTGGCCGTGTGGATGCCAACCCGCGTGTAGAAATCCCCCAGGAACGGCTTGCCGACGCCGGCCTCGGACAGATCGTCCATGGCCTCCAGGATGGCGGTGCAGGCCAGCCCCGCGTGGTCGGGCACCTCCAAGGGGGCGCCCCAGAACGCCATCACCGCGTCCCCGATGTACTTGTCCACCGTCCCCTGCCGATCCTGGATCCGGCGCGTGACGACGGCGAGGTAGTCGCCCAGCCGCCGGGCGAGCTCGAGGGGCTCGAGCTTCTCGCTGATGGAGGTGAATCCCCGGATGTCGCTGAAGAGGATGGTCAACGTGCGCACCGACCCGCCGAGGGTCGGCTCCTGCCGGTCTTCGAGCAGCTGGCGCACGAGGCGGACGGGTACGTACTTCTCGAAGGCGCGCAGGCCAGCCTTCATCGACTCGAAGGAGCCGAGCACCTCGTCCACCTCGCGGAAGGGGGACCGCGCGGCGCAGGTGTCGAGCTCCAGGCGTCGGACCCGGTGGCTCTCCTCGGTCAGGGTCTGCAACCCCCGGGAGATGATCCGGGAGATGACGAGGCCGGCCAGCAACGCGAGCGCTGCCAGGGCCAACGCAACGAACAGGGATCGGCGATTCGCCCGCCGCGCCGCGGCGAGAAACTCGTCCTCCCGGGCGAGCACGCCAGCGACCCAGGAGCGTCCACTTCCCACTTCGATGGAGCGCAGGGTGCACACCCAGTCCACACCGTCCACCTCGTACCGGATGGTCAACTTGAGCTCCGGATTCCGAAACACCTCTTCGAGGAAACGCCGGACCCTCCCACTCGCGGCCAGGGTGGCCACCGCCGACAACGGGCTCTCTCCAAGGGATCGCAGGCGCCGCGACCCCGACGGGGCGGGGACAACCAGGTCGTCCTTGTTCCGCACGGCGATGATCTGGCCGGCTTCATCGAGCAGGAAGGCCTCCCCGGAGCGCCCGACCCGGATGTTCCGCGCCAGGAACAGCGACAGGTCCACCAGGCCGACGTCGACGCTGAGGACGCCCACCAGCTCCCTGTCCGCCCCCCGGTGGGCGATGGATGCCGTCACGCCGGGCTGCCCGTCACTGTGGAAGACGTAGACCCCCGTCCAGAAGACACCCGGGGCGGCCGCCGCGCCCTGGTACCAGCCGCGGGTGCGGACGTCATAGGGATCTTCGGGGCGGCTCTCGGTCTCGCGGACGTCGTGGAGGGCGGCGCCGGGGTTCCGGTGGCGCCACACCACCGTGCGTTCCGCTCCGACGCGGATCGTCTTGGTCGAGAGGGACCCGTCCGGCTGCCGTTTCACCATCACGAAGTTGCCTTGCTGATCGCCATAGTTGAGCATGGCGATGGAGGGGTGCACGCGCAAAAAGTCGTAGAAGTACTCCTCGAGCCGATCGAAGTCCCGCGTCCGGACCATGCCGCGGTTCACCAGGGCGAGGGTCAGTTCCGCCGCCGTCCGCGCCGGCCCCAGGTATCCGCGCACCTGCTCGGAGACGACCCGGGAGTTCTGGTCGATGAGATCCTTGGAGAACTCGAGCAGCGACCCGCGCGTGGAGACGTAGGAGACGGTGGCGAGCACCGCCGAGGTCACCAGGATCAGGCCGGACAGCGCGACCCCGATGGTCATCCGAAGGGTCGGGCGGAAATGCTCCCGGCCACTCATGACGGCCCGCCGGACATCAAGTTTTCCTCCAATTGCCGCGCTGCACGGTTCTTCGCATGGGATCGCTCCGGAACGGGTTTTTTCCTTTATATAGGAACCCGCGACGGATGGCAATCCCGCTGACGGCTTCTGCCGACTGAGTCAGTTCAGGTTTCCGAGAAGATCGGGGCGGGGAATCGGACCACGGGAGAAGGGCTACCAGACGTGGACGCTGGCGTTGGGCAGGGACTTCTTGATCTTTTCCTTCTCGGCCTCGGGGAAGTCCTTGTCGACGTAGATCGAGGAGAGCTTCGGGAGCTTCAGGATGGGATCGGCCTTCTTCACCTTGCTGCCGTTGAACGACAGGCTCCAGAGCTTCTCGAGCTTGGAGAGCGGGCCGAGATCCGACACCGCCGTATCGGAGAAGGACAGGCGGACCAGTTCGGTCAGCCCCTTGAAGGCCCGCAGATCCTTGATCGCGGTCTTGGAGGCGTACACGTCCGTGAGCTTGGTCAGTTTGGCGATCGGGGAGAAGTCGGCCACCGGGCAGCCGCCAACGCTCAGGGATTTGAGCTCGACCGCGGCCTTGAGGGCCTTCAGGTCCTTGACCTGCGTGCGGCTCAGGTCGACCCGCTCGAGCTTCGCCAGCTTGCCGAGGGGGGCGATGTCAGCCAGGGTGGAATCGACGATCACCACACCGGTCAGGTTGGTGCATTTCTCCAGGGCCTTGACGTCCTTCAGGGCCGTCGAGGACAGGTTCACCTCACGGAGCTTCTCGCAGGCGGTCAGGGCGTTCAGATCCTCGAAGCCCTTGTGGCCGCTCAGGTCCAGGCGCTCGAGCGCGGTGAGCTCGTTGAGGGGCGCCAGATCCTTCAGGTCGCCCTTGGCGTAGGCCAGGTTGAGCTCCGAGAGGGACTTCATGCCGGTCAGGTGCTTGAGCTCGGGCAGGGTGGAGTAGGACACCGCCAGCATCTCGAGGGCGGTGAGCTTGGCGAGGGGCGCGCCGTCCTTGAACGGCACCGAGACGATGGTCAACTTCTTGAGCTTCACCAGGCCGGCCAGCGGAGCCAGGTCGGTGGCGGTGGCGTTGGAGATGTTCAGTTCCTCGAGGTTCACCAGCTTCTCCAGGAACTTGAGGTCGGCGACCTTGGTGCCGCTGAGGTCGAGCTTCTGCAGGCCGACCTTGTCGGCCAGGGCGTCGAAGCCCTCGACCGGGGAGCTCGTGAGGCGCAGCTCCTTCAGGTTCTTCTTGTCCTTGAGGGGGGCGAGGCTCAGGAGCTTCTTCTCGTCCTTGCCGTCGCCGACCTTGAGATAGGAGGCGTCGAGCTCCTCGAGCTCGGTGAGACCGGCGAGGACCTCGAGATTCTCCAGCGAGGCGGACTGGATGGAGAGCTTCTTCACCCACTTCAGGTTGGCGACGGTCTTGACGTACTCCGCGTTGTCGGTCTTGCGCAGGTAGATCTTGAAGGTCTTGTGGTTCTCCTTCTTCTCGATCTCCTCCAGGACCTTCTTCGTGACGACCTGGACGGTGCAGGAATCACTGTAGCAGTTGACCTTCTCGTCGTCGGGATTCGCGAGCTTGACCTCGACGAAGGCCGGCGCCGCGGGCTTGGGGGGGTCCTTGGTCGCGTCGGCCTGCATGTCGGCGTTCGGCTTCTTGGATTCGTCGGCCTTGTCGTCCTTCTTCTTGTTGCAGGCGGTGAGGCCCAGGGACAGGGTGAGAATGGTGATCAGCAGGGATTTCATCGGGTCCTCCTTCGGATGATGGTGGCCCGACTGTAGCGGTCGCCCGGAAATTGTCAATTCCAGAAAAACTCAGCGGTAGCGGATGTAGGAGCGGAAATCGGCCGTTTCGTTGTAGAGCCGCAGCCCGGCGCGGCCGTTGAGAGAGGTCACCCCGGCGGAGGCATTATGGGTCACGGCGCCCGCCCCGCCGGCCTCGTCGAGGTAGGCGCAGACCAGCACACCCATGTTCACCGAGGCCCACACCTTGTGCCACTGGGGGTTGGTGACGCTGGTGGTGATGGTGGCATCCGCACGAACCGTATAGGGCAGCGACGTATTCCACTCCCAAATCTGGAGTTTCTTGGTGCGCCGCTCGTAGGTGCACGCAAAGAACCCGGTCAACTGGTTCGAACCGTTCACCTGTGCCGCCAGGGTCACCCCTGCGTAATTGTCGCCCGCCGTGTCGGGGGAGGGATAGTGGAAGGTGGTTTCGACCGCGTAGGGGCTGGTGAGGGCGTCGGTGTGCAGGTAGTTCGCACCGGTGTTGCCCACCGCGCCGCGGACCTGGTCCGCGGTGGGCGCGGTCCAGTTGCCCCCGTAGGTGCCGAAGCCGGTGGGCGCGGTGACGAAGGGAGACCAGTAGGGGAACGAATTGAACCCGACCCCGGTGGCCTCGCAGAGGTTCCCCAGGCCATCGACGTCGGAGTCGGCCTGATCCGCGTTGGACCACGTCGGACAGTTGTCGCAGTTGTCGTCTACGTTGTCACCGTCCTCGTCGTGATTGTCGTAGCAGTCCGCCGGGTCGAGCGCGCTGCAGTCGTCCAGGCAGAAAAGGACGCCCGAACGACACCCGTACGAGGCGCAACTCTGACCCTGTAGTTCGGTCCCGTCGCACACCTCGGGGGCGTTGACCACGTTGTTCCCACACAGCGTGCACCCCGTCGTCACGAACGCGCTGCACGCCGCATTGCACGAGAGGATTCCACCCGCGAAGCCCTGGGAGACGCACGTCTCGCCGCCCAGCGCGGCCCCATCGCACACCTCCGGCGCGTTGATCGTTCCGTTGCCGCAGTTCGTGCATCCCGTCGTCACGAACCCGCTGCACGACGCGTTGCACGAGAGCGTCCCGCCGAAAAAGCCCTGGGACAAGCAGGTCTCACCGCCCAGCGCCGTCCCGTCGCACACCTCGGGCGCGTTGATCGTTCCGTTGCCGCAGTTCGTGCATCCCGTCGTCACGAACCCGCTGCACGACGCGTTGCACGAGAGCGTCCCGCCGAAAAAGCCCTGGGACAAGCAGGTCTCACCGCCCAGCGCCGTCCCGTCGCACACCTCGGGCGCGTTGATCGTTCCGTTGCCGCAGTTCGTGCATCCCGTCGTCACGAACGCGCTGCACGACGCGTTGCACGAGAGCGTCCCGCCGGCGAACCCCTGGGACACGCACGTCTCGCCGCCCAGCGCGGCTCCGTCGCAGGTCTCTCCCAGGTCGAGGAGCCCGTCGCCGCAGTCGGTGCACCCCGAGGTGTCGAACGCCGTGCAGCCGGCGTTGCAGGCCAGCGTGCCCCCGAAGAACCCCTGGGTGACGCACGTCTGGCCGTTGAGGTTGGTCCCGTCGCAGGGCTCGGGGCTCTCGATGGCGTTGTTGCCGCAGGTCTGGCTCACGCAGCCCGAGGTGTCGAACTCCTGGCAGTCGGCCCCGCAGGACAGGACGCCGCCGCCGGCGAACCCCTGGTTCATGCAGGTGGCCGTGCCCAGGGCCGAGCCGTCGCAGAGCTCGCCGGGGTTGATGACCCCGTTGCCGCATTGGGTGCAGCCGGAGAAATTGAATCCGTCACAGCCGGCGAGGCAGGCCAACGTGCCGGCCGCGAAGCCCTGGCTCTGGCAGGTCTCACCGCCCAGGTCGGTCCCGTCACAGGTCTCGGCGCCCTCCATGACCCCGTCGCCGCACTCAGGTCCCTGACCTTCGCAGCCGCTGGTGTCGAAGGCCGCGCAACCCTCGGCGCAGGCCAGCGTGCCGCTGACGAAGCCCTGGGAGACGCAGTTGTGCCCGTCGAGCTCGGTCCCGTCGCACACCTCGGTGGTCTCGATCACGCCGTTGCCGCACACGGGGCCGGTCCCCGTGCACGCGGTGGTGTCGAAGGCCTGACAACCGGTGGCGCACGCCAGCGTGCCTCCGTCGAAGCCGCGGGTGAGGCAGGTCTCGCCCGCCAGGTCGGTGCCGTCGCAGCGCTCGCCCGTCTCGCGCAGGTCGTTGCCGCACACGATGTTGTTGACGTTGTTGACGTTGTTGTTGACGTTGTTGTTGTTCTGGCCGGTCTCCCGCAGGCCCGAGGTGTCGAAGGTGCAGGCGACAGGCAAAAGGGTCGCGATCGTGACCAACGGAAGGATCCGGATGAGATTCCTGATATGCATGGCGTGCCTCCACGGGGTACTGTACCAGAGATTCGTGCGGATTCAATTCCCTCAAATGAGCGGGGTACTCGCGTCTCCGGATCTGGGCCACGAAAAAAGGTGAAAAAATGGGTTGCCATTTGTGTTTGACGGCGCTACGGTGATTGTAGGGACTGAGGTTCCGGCTCCTCTATGAGGCGCCAAGATTTATCATCTGGCTACAAGTGAAGAATATCAGGGTCAGGTAGCCAAAGAAGGTTTCGCGTTTTTGCTTTTTGAAACCAAGAAGTTCGGGGTGGCACATGAGACGATTCAGGGTCTGAAGTCATGATTGATTGACTCAGGGTTTTAATATTCATTTATGCGTGTTGACAAATGAACTTTCTCAGGAGGCTTGCCATGAAAACGTATCACTCCCTCGCCATTCGCTCCCTGTCCCTGGCCGCCATCACCCTGGCGGTCGCCTTCTCGTGGGCGTGCATCGAGCGCCCGATGAAGGTCGCCGACCCCGCGCCCGCCGTGATCTCGGACTTCTCCGCGCTCCAGAGCTCCAGATCGGAAGAGCGTCGTGTAGGGAAAGAGTGTAGATCTCGGTTGTCGC
>CALKWH010000222.1 GCA_938004375.1 uncultured Pseudomonadota bacterium | reverse complement strand
AGATCGTATTCGGTGACTGGAGTTCAGACGTGTGCTCTTCCGATCTCGTAACTCAGGCATTTCTTGAACTGCTCGCAGTTGGTGAACGAGCTCGCACATCGGTTGGAGCCGCGCGTCGAGCTCTTCTCGAAGGTCTCCTTGCAGACCTTCAGGTGCATCTCCTTGTTTTCTGCGAACTGCGGCAAGCACTGGTTGATCCGTTTCCAGGTGGCTTCGCAGGTCTTGGTCTTCTCGTCCTGGCATGAGAGCAGGGGCCAGGTGAGCAGGGCAACCAGGGTCAGGGGCAGAAATCGTTGCGTCATCCTCGGTGCACTCCCAATTCTTGTCGAAGAATGTATGGAATATTGATGAAAAAAGTCAAGCGAATAAAAAGCGTTGCCAATTTCCGCAGTTCTGGTATCCGCTTGGAGTTCGGACCCCGGGCGGGGCGGATTTCGGATCGCTCCCACCATCCCGGGGTCCTTGGAGTAACCATGCCGAAGACGGACTCCGAAGAACGGACCACGATCATGCGCCAACTGGAGGAGGGGCAATGGCAGGATGCCGCGAGCCGGCTCCAGGAGCGCCTGACGGATCCCGGGCTCCACCAGAGCGATCGGCTGTGGATGATCGACAACCTGGGCTATGCTTTCTTCCGGCTGGGGCGGCCCTCCGACGCCCTGGCCTGCTGCCGGCAGGCCATCGAACTGGACCCGAATCATGCCTACGCGTACAAGGGTCAGGGCGTCTGTCTCGCTGGAATGGGCCAGCTCGACGCGGGGGTCGCCTCGCTGCTCAAGGCCATCTCCCTGGAGCCCAATTTTTTCGACGCCTACCATGACCTGGCCGTCATTCTCATGCAAGCCGGCCACCACGACCAGGCCAAGCCCTGGGCTCAGCGGGCCTACCAGCTCGACCCCGTCCGCGGTGAATCCCTGGCCCGGAAGTTCAAGTGACCGCATGATCCACGGCTTCGTCCATTCGTTCAAGGATGCGCTCATGATCACGATCTTCGTGATCTCGATGATGCTCATCCTCGAGTTCATCAACGTGCTCTCCCGGGGCCGGTGGCTCCACCGCCTGGAGATGACCCTGTTCGGGCAGAACCTGCTCGGCGCCCTGCTCGGCGCGCTCCCCGGGTGCCTGGGCTCCTACTCCGTCGTGTCGATGTACGCCCACCGCGTGGTCCGGCTCGGCGCGGTGGTCGCCACCATGATGGCCACCATCGGGGACGAGGCGTTCGTCATGTTCGCCCTCTTCCCCGTCGAGGCGGGGCTCCTGACCCTGTTCCTGGTGGTGGCGGGCGTGCTCACAGGCCTGGTCGTGGACCGCGTGCTGTTCCCCGGGCGGGAGTCCGAGGGGCAGTGTCAGATCGGGTTCTCCCTGCACGACGAGCACGCGCCCTTCACGCTCTCGCCGCGCAGGATCTGGCTCCACCTGCAGTCCGGTCAGGTGATCCGTCCCTTGTTGCTGTTCGTCATCGCGGGTTTCATCGTCCTTTTGTCCACCTCCCAGGTGGGACACGGCTTCGGCTGGGAGCAATACACCCTGATCGGGGTCGGCGTCTTCACCATGCTTCTCGTGCTCGCCGCCGACGAGCATTTCCTGACGGACCATCTCTGGAAGCACGTCATCCTCCGCCACGTCACCAAGATCTTCGGCTGGGTGTTCGTCACCCTGCTCGCGCTGGAGCTGGTCCGCCACATGAACTGGAACGAGCACCTCTCCTCGAGCCCGCTCACGCTGATCTTCGCGGCGGCGGCCATCGGCCTGATCCCGCAGTCCGGGCCTCACCTGCTGTTCGTGAACCTGTTCGCCCAGGGGCTGGCGCCGTTCTCCGTCCTTTTAACCAGCGCCATCGTGCAGGACGGGCACGCCTGCCTCCCGCTGCTGGCGCACTCCCGCCGTGACTTCCTGATCGTCAAGGGTGTTAAGCTCGTCCTGGGGCTCGCTTTCGGCCTCGCGCTCTACTTCCTGGGTCACTGAATCGGAAAAAAGCGGTTGACGGCAGGGCCGGCTCTGCTAGTGTCCCGGACATGGCCGACATGGCAGGACGCGAACCTCGAGGAATGGTATGAAGAACACCGGCTCGTTCATGAAGGGCTTGAAGGAGAAGAAGGTCGAGTGCCGGATCCAGGGGTGCCCCAACCACTGGTACTGGAGCGCCGAGGAGCAGTTGATGGCGCTGGCGGAGGGCAACACCGAGATCCCCAGGCGGATGTGCGCGAGTTGTTACGCTCAGTTCGACCAACTCGAGCCTCGGGAACTGCCCTGCGCCCGGCCCGGTTGCACCGGCACCTGGCAGTATGGGAAACTGTCCCAACTGCAGGACAAGGTCCGCGGCAGGAACCAGCCACCCCAGCGGTTCTGTCCGGCATGCGAGGGCCAGGCGGGCTCTCTGGCGGGGATCGAACGGCCCTGCAAGGTGCCGGGCTGTTCGAACACGTGGACCTGGACCGGTCGTGACCAGTTGGCAGCCGAGGGCGGCGCCCCGCCCGAGCGGATGTGCGAGTCCTGCTACCAGCAATGGCGCCAGCTCGAGGATCAATCCATGCCCTGCCAGGTGAAGGGCTGCACCGGCACCTGGACGTGGAGCCGCACGGCCCAGCTCGAGGCCCGGCAGGCGGCCCGGACCGAGCCGCCGCGGCGCTTTTGCGCCGACTGTTACGAGAAGTTCAAGGGCCTCACGGATCGCAAGCTTCCCTGCCGGATCGAGGAGTGCACCGGCACTTGGACGTGGAGCCGGATGGCCCAGCTCGAGGCGCTGGTCCGGGACGGCAGCGACACGCCGCCGGCGCGGATGTGCCCGCAGTGCTCGTCAGAGTTGTCCGGGGCCGAGGACCTGGTCCATCCCTGCCGGATCCCCGGTTGCACCGGCACCTGGACCGAGAAGCGCTCGGCGGTCTTTGCCCGCTCCAAGTCCGGCGCGCAGATCCCCCGGCGCATGTGCGACGCCTGTTCGGCTAGGATGGACGAGCTCGCCGACGAGGAGGTGCCGTGCCGCTTCGCGCGCTATGGCTGCACGGGCACCTTCGTGTGGAAGCGCGAGAGCCGGCTGCGGGCCGAGAAGAGCGGCAAGCAGGCCTCCCCTCCGAAGAAGGCCTGCCCCGGGTGTGAGGCCGCCCTGACCCAGGGACTGAAGGACGCCACCGTGCGTTGCTCGGGGTGCGGCGCGTTCATCATGCAGCTCTCCGAGGACGACGTCATTCAGATCCACCTCGGACATCGCCCGGCCCCCGTCGGGCTGCTTTGTCCGTCCTGCCGCGCCGGTGGACCGCCGGCCTGACCTCGCCGGGAAAGACCCCGGTCACAGTCTGCGTTTGGCTTCCTCGATCTTCAATTGGGCGTGGTGTTTCTGCAGGTGCTCCACGAACTCGTGAGCCAGGGTGCGGGCGCGCTCGGCCTCGTCGAGCCGGAAGGAGACGGCGCCCACGCCGGTGTGTCCGCCGCCGCCGTGCCGTTCGCAGAGGGCGCCGATGTCCAGCACGGGCTCCGCGTGACGCAGGTCGTGCCACGGGTTGGTTCCCACCGAGAGCTTGACGCGGCCGCGGTAGAGCAGCAGGCCCACGGAGTACAGCGTGGTCGGCGCCAGATAGTAGGGGATGAACTTGTTGAACGAGTCCCGCTCGGCCGAGGATAGGTCGACGAAGGAAACGCCGTCGTGAACCTTCTGCACCCGCTTGACGTCCTCGACCGCGTCCCAGTTGGCCTGGCGCACCCGATTCAGGCGGTTGGACCAGTAGGGATCCCGGGACATGTCGTCGAAGGAGAAGCCGGCCACCAGATCGGCGATGAACTTCGTCGTGTCCTGGGGGTCGGTGCTGCCCTCGAGCAGGCTGGCGAAGGCGGGGGCGAGCTCGACGAGCTCGACCGGGATTTCGGGGGAGGGGAAGTTCGCCGCGTCGATCATGTCCGTCCAGACCAGCAGACGCTCCCCGATGGTGGGCAAATGATAGCCGTAGTGTTTGCGAAGCATGGCGGCCAGAAAGCCCGCGTTGGAGGGGGCCGACGGGTTCCAGAAGCAGTGGGGGGGGAGCTCGTGGCGCCGCTCGAAGTGCTTGCGGTGGGCGGGCTCTGCGAACGTGGTCGCGTGGTGGTCGAAGAACCACTTCACGCGGTCGCTGGGAGCATACCGGAAGTCGAGGATGACGTTGTCGTCACCGTCGAACTCCACGCCGTCCCAGGTAAAACCTGGCGTGTGAGCCATGGGGTGGTAATGGAACTCGGCATCGGGCACCAGTTTCTCCTGATAGAACAGCGTGAAGATGGCCGCGGAGACGGCGCCGTCCAGGCAGTTCCCGTGGAAATGGATGTTCACTCGGTGCATCACGATCCTCCCTTACTTGGGCTGGACGAACCAGCCTGAGACGCGCCTGGCGAGGGCGCTCAGTTCTGCCGGGGGCCGGCCGGTCTCGCCGGCGGTGGCCCGCAGCGCAGAGTCCATCGGTCTCTTGTCGCCGCGCCCTTCGGCCTCGACGAGGTTGGCCTCGAGTCGGACCAGCGATCGGAGCTCGTCCGGGGTCAGTTTCGTCCAGGGCCGGGCGGAGGGCACATAGCCAAAGCTCTTGTCCTCGCCGCGCCCACCGCCGTCGAAGGTGAGGCCGTCCCCGGTGAGCGTGAGCTCGGCGAACACCCCGCACAGCCTGCGGCAACCGCGCACCCAGAACCGCAGCCGGACCGCCTGGCCGCCGGTGTCCACCATCAGGTGCCTGGCGAGCCGGAAACCACGATCGCGCAGGGTCTCCACCGGCAGCGTCAGGTCGGCGTCGACGTCCACCTGGAGCCGCCCGCGGCGCTTCGTGGACAGGTCCTTCATGGCGAACACGTCCTTGCGCGGCTTCGCCAGGTCGTCGCCCTCCTCGGGCTTCGAGCCGTGGTCGGTGGTGAAGCTCCAGAAGTCCTTGAGTGCCCGCCCGGTCATCTTGCCCTCGTGCTCGCGGTCGTTCTCGAGCGCATAATCTTTCATGGACTCGCAGGCACCGAGGCCGGTGAGCCACAGGGTCACGAGGGGCAGGATTCGTCGCATCACCCGATTATTAGAGTGAAAGCGGTGGATTGATCAAATGAAAAATGGGAAAAGACCGACCCGGGCGGCCGGAACCGCGGGGGCGTCACGAGGATTGTCCGGGTCGAAATCGATTCCGATTCAGATTTGGACTGCGATTTCGATTTGGAGAGATGAAAGGGAAAAGGCTGGGATTGGTGCTCTAGCCGCGCAGGATCAGGAGGGACATGCGGGTGATGAAGTCCTGCAGCATCTGGTCGTTGAACTTCTTCACCACGTAGGTGCTCGAGAAGCTGCGCGACTGGATGTGGATCAGCCGCGTGTTGATGCAGCAGCACGCACGCTCGTGGCCGGACTTGGCCTCGGCGATGGACCGCAGCGCGATGGTCTGGACGTTGCGCACCTTGGCGAAGCCGCAGCAGGCGGCGACGCTCTGGACGATGACCAGGCGCTGGTTCGTGAGGATGAAGCCGATCCGGATGTGGCCGCCTGTGATCATGGTGATGAAGGACTGCCACCAGGCCATGATCTTCGCTAACAGATTGGTTCCCAGGAAGAAGCCGTCACCCTCGGCGAAGTAGTCGATGGTCTCGCCGGGCAGCAACTGGAAGGTGGCGGAGAAGACCTCGGGGATGCCGCCGATGGCCTGCGGGGGCAGGGCCTGGGGCATGGGAGCCGGGGCGGCCATCGGCGCGGGGGGCGCCATCGGAGCCGGGGGGGCCATCGGAGCCGGGGCGGCCATGGGTGCAGGCGGCGCCATGGGTGCAGGCGGCGCCATCGGCGCCGGAGGAGCGAATGCCGCCGGGGGTGCCATGGGAGCCGGGGGCGCGAACGCGGCCGGCGCCTGGGGCGCGGGGGCCGGTTGGGCCATGGGAGCAGGTTGAGCCACCGGGGCCGGCTGGGCCGCGGGGGGCGTGAAGTTGGGCAGCATGCCGGGAGTGGCGATCAGCGTGGGCGCGTGGGCCGAGGCCTGCGGTTTCGGTGCCGGAGCGGCCACGGGCGTCGGGGCGGCCACGGGCGCGGGAGCAGGCTGGGGAACGGGCGCCGGCGGGGCCGCTTGCGGGACGGGAGGCGCAGGCATGCCGGGGGCGCCGGCGGCCCCGGGGCCAGGACCGGCGCCGGGGGACCAGAACAGGGTCTTCTTGGCCTTGCCGGGGGCCTCGGAGGCCGTACCCGGCAGTTGGGCGACAGGCGTTCCGCAGGATGGGCAGAAGACCTGGTTGGCTTGCATGGGGGCGCCACATTTGGTGCAGTTCATCGGTTTCACTCCTCCGGTCGGGCTATCCCACGGAACAGTTTCGTCCAGAGCGCTTCGCGGTGTACAGGTTCGCGTCGGCGTCCTTGATGAAATCGTCCGGGGTGTTCATGACGAGGTCGTACGCCGCGATGCCGAGGCTGATGGTCACGGCGATGGACTGGTCCTGGTACGTGAACTGGGTCATCTCGACCACGCGGCGGATCTTTTCGGCGAAGAAGCGCGCGTTGTCGATGGCGATCTCGGGCAGGATGATGGAGAACTCCTCACCGCCATAGCGGGCGAAGATGTCCTCCTTGCGGATCACGCCGGAGATGGTGGCCGCCAGCCGGCTGAGCACGTAATCGCCGGCCAGGTGGCCATAGGTGTCGTTGATTTTCTTGAAGAAATCGATGTCGAACATGATGAGGGTCAGCGCCCGGGAGTAGCGGCGGGCGCGGCTCATCTCGCGGGTGAGGGCCTCGAGATAGTAGCGCTTGTTATAGATCTGCGTGAGGCCGTCGACCGTAGTCAGACGATAAATTTCATTGTAGTAGTCGTTCTCGATGTTCTGGCCGGTGATGAACTTGAAGATCACGCCGCCGAGCTTGAGTTGGTCGCCATCCTGCAGCTTTTGATGGCCGCGGATGACGTTGTTGTTGATCAGCGTGCCGTTGGTGGACTTGTTGTCGCGCACCGCCAGGCTCCCGTCGTTCTGGAGCTCGATGATGCAATGGGTGCGGCTCACGCTCTCGTCGTTGATGCAGATGGTGCAGGCGGCGGAGCGGCCGATGGTGGTGTGATCGCCGTTGATCTCGAAGCGCTTGCCCAGATCGCCCTCGCCGTAGACCAGCACGAGGCAGGACGGCTTGGGTTTGACCGGTTCCTTGTTCTCCAGATCGCCCGGGTTGATCTGGATGACCCGGGTCTCCTCGGAGATGTGCGGCGCGCCACCGGCGGGCTTGCCGCTTTCCTTGGGATTCGATTGATGGTAATTCTTGTCGTCGTTCATGGGCGTGACTGCCTCGTGCAACCTGATTTCGACGCGAGCAGTGTATAGGCGTTTTTCATGAGTATCAAGGCAAAAATCATGATCCTGCTCAAGTACGGCGGATCATGGATCCTGGGGGCGTTCCTCCAACTGGCGCTATTGTTTCTGATCTGGCGAGGCCTGCGGGGTGTCCGGCGACGCTGGGCGCTGGGCGTGTGGGCGGTGTTCTTCGCCGCTTATTGCGTCATTCCGATCGACGCCCTGTTTTCCCTGACCCTGCCGCCCGGCCTGTACCGCGCCCTGGTGCTGCCCGCCCTGGCCTGGCAGTTCGCCACCGGATTGTTCCTCGCCGGGCTCGGTGCGGCGGTCGCCGGACTCAGG
>CALKWH010000221.1 GCA_938004375.1 uncultured Pseudomonadota bacterium | reverse complement strand
CGGTATTCCAACGCTTCGGCGCGGTCAAGGCGGTCGGGCCCTGACATCGGGCCACATCGCCCTTGACAGGCCCCCCGGATCCCCCCTAGGGTGTCCTCGCGGAAAGGAGCTCCCATGAAAGTCAGCCCCGTCCATTACTTTTTATTGCCCATCCTGGCGGCAGCCGCCCTGCTGCCCCACGCCCGCGACGCCCGCGCCTGCACGAGCTTCATCGTGACCAAGGGCGCCAGCGCCGACGGCTCGGTGATGATCACCTACGCCGCGGACTCCCACGAGTTGTACGGCGAGTTGTACTACCGGCCGGCGGCCACCTATCCCGAGGGCGCCATGGTCGAGGTCAAGGACTGGGACTCGGGCAAGGTGCTCGGAAAGATCAAGCAGGCCCGCGAGACCTACACGGTCGTGGGCAACCTCAACGAGCACCAGGTGGCCATCGGAGAGACCACCTGGGGCGGCCGCGAGGAGCTCGAGAACAAGGAGGGGCTCGTCGACTACGGCAGCCTGATGTGGTTCGCCCTCGAGCGCGCGAAGACCGCCCGCCAGGCCATCACCGTCATGACAGAGCTCGTGGCCGAGTACGGCTACCACAGCTCCGGCGAGACCTTCTCGATCAGCGACGCCCAGGAGGCGTGGATCATGGAGATGATCGGCAAGGGTCCCGGCGAGAAGGGGGCCGTGTGGGTGGCCCGCCGGGTGCCCGACGGCTACGTCACCGGGCACGCCAACCAGCCCCGCATCCACGACTTCCCGCTCAACGACAACGAGAACTGCGTCTACTCCCCGGACGTGATCACCTTCGCCCGCAAGAAGGGCTACTTCAAGGGCAAGGACGAGGAGTTTTCGTTCGCCGATGCCTACGGTCCGGCCAACTGCGGTGACCTGCGCGCCTGCGACGCCCGCGTGTGGGCGATGTACAACCGCGTGGCGCCCACCAACAAGATCCCGGCCGACTACGTGATGTGCAAGCCGGGCGTCGAGCGCATCCCCCTGTGGATCAAGCCCGAGAAGAAGCTCTCGGTCGCCGATGTGCAGGCGCTGATGCGCGATCACTTCGAGGGCACCGAGCTCGACATGACCAAGGACCCCGGCGCCGGGCCGTTCACCTGCCCGTACCGCTGGCGCCCCATGCGCTGGAAGGTCGACGGCAAGATGCACGTGCACGAGCGCGCCACCTCGACCCAGCAGACCGGGTTCTCGTTCGTCTCCCAGTCCCGCGCGGGGATGCCCGGGGTCATCGGCGGCGTGCTGTGGTTCGGCGTCGACGACACGGCCTCGACCGTGTACGTGCCCATGTACGCCGGCCTCACCAAGGCGCCCCACCACTACGCGGTCGGCACCGGCACGTTCACCGAGTTCACCTGGGACTCCGCGTTCTGGACGTTCAACTGGGTGTCGAACTTCGCCTACTCGCGCTACGCGGACATGATCGTCGACATCCGGCTGGTACAGAAGGAGCTCGAGGACGGGTTCTTCGCCGCCCAGGCCGAGTTCGAGAAGAAGGCCCTCGCCGAGCACGCGAAGAACCCCGCCGCGGCGCGCAAGCTGGTCACCGAGTACTCCGAGGCCGCCGCCGCCCGCGTCGTGAAGCGCTGGCAGAAGCTGGGGCAGGACCTGCTCATGAAGTTCATGGACGGCAACGTGCGCGACGCCGAGGGCAAGGTCACCCATCCACCGTATCCCGAGGCGTTCTACCGGCGCATCGTCGAGGCCCGCCCCGGCCACTTCGAGATCCCCGATCCCGACGAGCCCATGACCGACGCCCAGCGCCGCGCCCGCAAGCTTCCGCCGCCCCCCGCGCCGGCCTCCATGGAGCCGGCCCCCGCGCCGCCGGGCCCCGCGGTCCCGCCCTGCGACTGTCCGAAGAAGGGTGGCTGCGGCTGCGCGACACCCGGCTCCCGCACGCCGCTTTCTGCCCTGGCGCCGGCCCTGGCGCTGGTCGCCCTGTTCCTGTTCAGTCATCGCCGTCGTCGCTAGATTCCCCTCCGCCCTCCGAGGTCCCCCATGAAATTCGAGAAATCCGTGTTCGAGATCATCCAGAGCCGCGGCTCCGTGCGCACCTACGACGGCCAGCCGCTCCCGCCGGAGACCATCGCCTGGCTGCACGACCTCCTCGCCGGCCTTCACCATGGGCCTTTCGGACGCCGGTGCCGCCTGCGGCTGCTGGACATGCGGGGGTTCGACCCGTCGCAACTGAAGCGCTTCGGCACCTACGGCCTCATCACGGGCACCCGGTTCTTCATCGCCGGGGCGGTGGAGGAGGGCCCGGGGAACCTCGAGGACTTCGGCTACCTGCTCGAGACCGCGGTGCTCGCGTGTGCCGAACGTGGGCTGGGGACCTGCTGGCTCGGCGGCGTGCTCGACCGCTCCGCCTTCGGCGACGAGTTGAAGCTCGCGCCCGGAGAGTTGATCCCGGCGGTGACCCCGGTGGGCTTCGCCGCGGACCGGCGCTCGTTCAAGGACCGGGCCATGCGCTTTTTGGCCGGCTCGGCGAACCGTCGGCCCTGGGGCGATCTGTTCTTCTCCGAGGCGTGGGGCCGCCCCCTGGCGCCTTCCCAGGCGGGGCCGCTGACCCGGGCGTTCGAGGCCGCGCGCCTGGCGCCGTCGGCGTCGAACAAGCAGCCCTGGCGTCTCGTCAGGAAGGCGGCCACCGGGGACGTGCATTTCTACCTCGAGCCCTCCGCCATCTACGCGAGGTTGATGGACCTGGCGAAGATGCCGGCCCTTCAGCGCGTGGATCTGGGCATCGCGATGGCGCACTTCGAGCTGGCCGCGCGGGAGCTGGCGGTCCCGGGCAGGTGGCGGTTCGAGGATCCCGGGCTGCCGGGCGTGCCCCGATCCGCGATGTTCATCGCCACCTGGCACGAGGACGGAACGGCCGCGGCAGCCGGTGGTCGGTAGGTCATGTCCGTCGAGCCGCTCGAGTTGTTCGCCGTCGCCGCGCCGGGCACTGAGGCCGTGGTGCGCGACGAGCTCGTCTCCCTGGGGGCTCAGGCGTCCGCGCTCGTCCCCGGCGGCGTCGCCTTCACGGGGGACGCCTCGACGATGATGCGCGTGAACCTGTGGTCCCGCACCGCCTCGCGGGTGCTCTGTCGGATCGCCCGGTTCCCCGCGCCCAACCTGCGCGCGCTGGCCGCGCACGCCGCCCGCGTGCCCTGGGCCGCGCTCCTGGCGCGTGACCGGCCCCTCGCGGTGAAGGCGAGCTGCCACGCCTCCCGGGTCTACCACAGCGGTGCGGCCGCCGAGCGGGTGCGGGATGCCGCCTGCGCCGCCGTCGGGTGCGCGCCCGTCGACCGCCCCGGTGCGGACGAGGAGGTAAGTCAGGAAGCCGCGACTGCCGTCCTGGTGCGCCTTGACCGGGACGTATGCACCCTCAGCCTGGACACCTCGGGGGCCCATCTGCACCTGCGCGCCTGGCGTCTAGAGACGGCCAAGGCCCCCCTGCGGGAGAACCTGGCCGCGGCCGTATTGAGGCTGTCGGGGTGGGATGGGGCCGAGGCGCTGCTCGATCCCATGTGCGGCTCGGGGACCTTCCCGGTCGAGGCCGCATTGCTGGCCGCCCGGATTCCCCCCGGGGGCGCTCGCAGCTTCGCGTTCATGGACTGGCCCGGCTTCGACGCCGCCGCCTGGGCGCGCCTTGTCGACGAGGCTGCGGAGCTGCGCCGGGATCCGCCGTGTCCGATCCGGGCCGCCGACCGGGACGCCGGCGCCGTGGAGATCACGAGGCGCAACGCCGCGCGCGCGGGGGTCGCCTCGTGGCTCGAAGTGGAGTGCCGCCCGTTGTCCGCCACGCCTCGGTTCCCCGGCCCCGGCCTGCTCGTGTGCAACCCCCCCTATGGCGGGCGGATCGGCCGGCCGTCGGACCTGCGCGACCTGTATGCCGCCGTGGGCGCGGTTGTCCTCCGACTGCCCGGGTGGCGCGCCGCCGTGGTCACCACCGAACCCCGCCTGGCCGCCGCCTGCGGCCTGCCGTTTCTGCCGCCGGGGCCGCCGCTGGCCCACGGTGGGCTGCGCTTGGGCGTCTACCGTACGGCAGGCGGTCTGCGCTCGATTTCGTAGTCCTTCTCCACCAGTTTCACGTCTTCCCGGGTGAAGCTCACTTGCGGGGAGCTTGCCTCGCGATCGTCGCCCGAGATGATCCGCAGGCCGCCGGCGGCGCCCAGCACCAGGCGCGGGACGCCTGGCTCCACGTGGATCCTTCCCATGGGCTCGAACTGGAAGGTGTATGGACCGGCACGGTGAGAGTCAGCGGTGTTCAGGGCGAGGGGGTCGAGCTGGCGCAGGGGACCGTCGAGCCGGCAGGCGAGGGCGTCGACCGGGAGGCGGTCGTTCGCCCGCAGCCCGGCGCAGGCGATGGTGACCGGCGGGATCGGGTAGGCCCGCGACTCCGGAGACGAGAGGTCGCAGGTGTTCCAGACGGCGCGATCTAGGGTGAGGGCGAGGCCGGCGGCGACGGTCGTCCAGCGCCCCGACCAGGCCAGGAGACGGCGTGTGTCCCGCGCGTCCCGACGTGCGCCCCCGGGGGCGTACTCGCTCGCGGTGAAGGTGGCGCTCTCCCGCACGCCGACGCACAGCGTGGCGTCGCCGCCCGTCCCGAGGGTGAGGACGACGGTCCCCTTGATTCCCGCGGTGGTGCTCATTTCCATCGTCGGCAGCTTGTTTTGAGAATAGGCGACCGCCGCGGCGAACCGCCCGTCCCCGGGCGTGAAGCGGGTGATCCGGGCGCCGAGCAGGGGTCCGAAGTCCCCGGCAACCTTGCGCCGGTAGGTGTTGCGGACCTTGCCCTTGGGTGGCAGGTGGTTTCCGAACACCTCCTGGGGGTCGTCCTCGAGGACGACCAGGCGGTCGGCCGTGAGCTCCCGGATGGACAGTTCGTTGACGTGGGACACCGTGCCTGGGCGCCAGGCCTGCAGCAGGACCGGGTCCGACGGCGGTTCCTTCGAGACCATGTCCACGCCCTCGCGCAGTGTTTCATGGAGGCGGATAGCACCGTGCGCGACGTCGAGGTGTCCGGTCCGTTCCAAGTGGCCCAGATTCAGGTGAAAGGTGCCGTCCGCGCGCAAAGTCAACTCCCGCAGCCGGTCCCAGCGGGGCTGCTGGGGGCGGCCGGGGAAGTGCTGGTCCACGAGCACCCAGGTCCCTTCGAGCCGGAGAGCCCACATGGCCTTTGTCCACGGCTCGACAGGGGCGAGGCCCTTTTTTCCGTTGCCTCCGTCGGCGCCCCGGTCGCAGGACCAGGCGGCGAACACGATGGCACCTGCGAGTACCGCGAGGGTGACCCACCGCCGGGCCGGGAGGCTCACAGCAACGCCTTGAGGCCCGGAAGCGCCTGCAGCCCGGTGTAGAGCGCGATGACGGTCTCGACGTCAGGGACCTCGATGTCCAGGGTCCAGGCCGTGAAGCGGGCGCCGCTGCTGGGTCGGGCGGTGAGGGTGAGGACGGCGGCTGGCAGCACGAGGATTACCGCCTCGCGGAGGCGCTCCTCGGGCAGAAGGTTGGTGACGCCGACGATCTTGAAGGTGTAACAGCAAGGGAAGGTATGGACCTCCCGCAGCTTCTCGGCGAGGCCTGAGTAATCCATGTTCTCCTCCGGGGATGAACTTCACACCGGCGCCGGGGGATGTCAAGCTGTGCCCTGCGCTTACCCTGACCACCCCCGCTTTCGCCTTGCGTTTTTCCTGAAATATTGCTACTCGGGTTGCCTGTTTTCGAGACGCCCATGGTGTTCGCCGACCTGCTCTTCCTGTACCTGTTCCTGCCGTTCCTGCTGGCCGCCTATTACGTGGCCCGGGCGAACCTGCGGAACGCGGTGCTGCTGGTTGCCTCGCTCCTGTTTTATGCCTGGGGCGAACCCCTGTGGGTGTTGCTGCTGGTGGGGAGCGCCGCCGTGGACTACCATTGCGGACGGTACCTAGGCGCCCGGACGGATCCGGCGGCCCGACGCTGGGGACTGGTCATCTCGCTGGTCGTCAATCTGGGGCTGCTGGCCGTCTTCAAGTACGCCGGTTTCCTGGTGGGGAACCTCAACGCGCTGACCGGGCTCGGTCTCCCGGTGCCGGCCATCGTGATGCCCATCGGCATCTCGTTTTACACGTTCCAGAAGATCTCGTACACGGTCGACGTCTACCGCGGCCGCGCCCCCGTGCAGGAGAGCTTCCCGGACTTCCTGCTGTTCGTCGCCCTCTTCCCCCAACTGATCGCCGGGCCCATCGTGCGCTACACCGAGATCGCCGGCGAGCTGGCCTCCCGGAGCACGCTCCCCTCCGACCTGGAGGCGGGCTTGCGCCGCTTCATCGTGGGGCTGTTCAAGAAGGTCGCCGTGGCCAACTTCGCCGGGCACCTCGCGGCCGTCTGGCTGCACCGGGAACCCCAATTCCAGACCGTGGCGGGGGCCTGGCTGGGCGCGGTGATGTTCACGGTGCAGATCTACTATGACTTCTCCGGCTACTCGGACATGGCCATCGGGCTCGGGCGCATGTTCGGCTTCCACTTTCCGGAAAACTTCGATCATCCGTACGTCTCCCGTTCGGTCACCGAGTTCTGGCGGCGCTGGCACATGACGCTGGGACGGTTCTTCCGCGATTATTTGTACATTCCCCTGGGCGGCAACCGGCGCCGCGTGTACCTGAACCTGCTCGTGGTCTGGTTCCTGACCGGGCTGTGGCACGGGGCGTCCTGGAACTTCGTGATCTGGGGGCTCTATTACCTGGTTTTCCTGATTCTCGAGAAGACCTTCCTGCGGCGTCTCCTCGAGCGCCTGCCGAGGGTGATCTCCCATCTGTACCTGCTGCTGGTGGTGATCGTCGGCTGGGTGTTCTTCTACTTCACCGACCTATCGCAGGCTCTCTCCCACCTGCGCCTGATGTTTTTCCTGGGAGACGTCCCCGCCATCGACTTCCCTGTCCGCATCGCCCTGGCGAACAACCTGTACTGGCTGGTGCTGGCTTTGGCGTTCTGCGCGCCGCTGGCCGCAGTCCTGGGCCGGGGGTTGCGCGCGGCCGAGGCGCGACTGGGCGCCGCGGCGGGGTTCGCGGTGCGCTTGACAGCGTCCTTGGCAGGGCTGGGGATTTCGACTATGCTGCTGGTCGGGCAGTCGTATAACCCATTTCTTTACTATCGGTTCTGACGAGGCCCGGACGAGGTAGTTGTGATGCTTCAATTGAAGGCGCTCCCGGCGGAAGAGCTCAGGTCGCTGGCGTTCGTGGTCGTGATCACGACGGTCCTGACCGCGGGCGGCCTGATGTCCCTCGTGCACGACAAGCCGTCCTTCAGTCCCCTCGAGAAGCGACGGCTCGCCCCCGTGCCGTCCCTGAACGCCAAATCCTGGGTCTCGGGCCGCTTCACGCGGGGCCTGTCGATCCACTACGCCGACACGTTCCCCTTCCGGGACGCCCTGCTGAGCCATCACCACCGTTTCGATGAATGGAAGGGCTTTCGCTACGACGATCTGAAGGTCTACTTCCAGGCTCCCGGCGGACCCGCGGCCGAGGACGACGACTGGGGGGAGGACGATCCCCTGGCAGACGGCGGCTTCGGTTGGGACAGCCTCGCCGGCGGCCTCGTCCGTCGCGGCACGGCCGCGCGGGCGACCCCGGGGGGTACCCGCCTTGCGCAGACCACCGCGCGCCCCGATCCCCGGGCGGCCGACGGACAGGTCAAGGGCACGCCCGGCGGCGGCAACCCCGTGGTCCGGGAGGTCCCGTCGGAAGACCACCGCAAGGTCGAGAAGCTGCAGAACGTAGTCGTTTACGGTGACGCCGCCTTCTACATCTACGGCGGCTCCACCAAGTCCGCGGACCGCTACGCGGCCGTGCTGAACAAGGCCGCGGCGGTCCTGGGCACGCGGGCCAAGGTCTACTCCATGATGGTTCCCACCGCCGTCGAGTACTACCTGCCGTCGAAGTACCGGTCGTTCTCGAACTCCCAGCGCGACCTGATGCGCCACGTGTTCGGCCGCCTGCAGTCGGTCACCGCGGTGGACGTCTACCAGGCCCTGGCCTCCCACAAGGACGAGTACCTGTATTATCGTACCGACCACCACTGGACCGCACTGGGCGCTTTCTACGCCTACGAGGAGTTCGCCAAGGCCCTGGGGTACAAGCCCAACCCCCTGTCGGCCTACCAGGAGATCGTCATCGGCAAGTTCTGGGGCACCATGTACGCCGCCACGCGCAGCTCGGCGCTGGCCCGCCACTCGGACGTCGTGACGGCCTACAAGCCTGCCGGCCGCTACACGGTGAAGAACTTCGACTCCGCCGGTCGCTCCGCCGGGAACGGCGCCATCGTCCTCGAGGCCGCGAAGAACATGAGCGACAAGTTCGTCGCCTTCATCACCGGGGATCATCCCTACATCCGAATCGTGAACGACGGCACCCCCCGGCGGGCGAAGAAGTTGCTGGTGCTCAAGGAGTCCTTCGGCAACCCCTTCGTGCCCTTTTTGGCCCCCGACTTCCAGGAGATCCACGTGGCCGACATCCGCAACTTCCCCTACGGCCTCTCGGATTTCGTCACCTCCCACGGGATCCACGAGGTCCTGATCCTCAACAACATGTTCTCGGTCTGCGACAAGGACCGGATCCGCAACCTGCAGCGCATCGTCGAGCACGAGTAAAGGGTCTACGGGACGACCTCGACCTGCTCGCGTGGGCCGCGGCCGAAGACCTCGGGGTGGTACATCTCCACAGCGCGGGGCGGCGGGGCCGAGAAGGTGCCCAGCGTGGTGGCGCGGGCCAGGTAGGCGTACTCGTAGGTGCCGCCCTGGAGGGCGTCGTAATAGGCGACGAAGCGGTCGTCGCGCAGCTCCCAGTGGGAGGGGGCGTGCCACCACCACCACCCCATGGTCGAGACGACCGCGGGGCCCGTGGCCTTGCGCTGGGGCAGGCGGGGGGCGGTGTCCAGCCGCGTGTCGACGCCCTCGAGGCCGGCGGGGAGGGGGTCCGAGAGGGCGACGAAGTCGCGGCGGTCCGGCGCGGTGAGGGTCAACTTCACCAGGACGGTGGCGCCGGCGCGGATCCGCCAGCGGCCCGGTGACACCTCTTCGACGCTCTTGGGATCGTCGTCCAGCGATTCGTAGGTGCGCGCCACCGTCAGCCCCTGGCTCTCGGGGGGCAGGTCGAGGGCCGCCGGGACATAGGCCATCCCCAGCCGGTAGTAGAGCCGCCCGGGACCGTCCTTGCTCAGCAGCACGCCGCCGGCGCCGTGTTCGAGGAGCGTGCGCATGGGGACCCGGGCGTGCACGATGTCCAGGGAGCGGCCCCGGAAGCGCTTGGTGCCCGCGAAGAGCTTGTCGTACCAGACGTTCATGGTGAAGTCCGGCTCCTCGGCCTCGATCACGCGGAAATAGGCGGCCAGCGCGTCGAGGACGAAGGCGTTTCCCTGGGAGCTGCCCCAGCCGCCGCGCACCCGCGAGGACATCAGGCCGCGCACGACCTTCGGCAGCAGCAGGTGTTTCGGGTTCACGTCCAGGAGCACGCGCAGCACGACCGCGTCGGTGCGGGCCTCGGAGTGCATCAACAGCGCCAGGCCGTCGGCGGCGGACTCGGCGAAGTGCGCGCCCGCGGCGGTCTCGACGACCGAGTTCTCCAGGTCGCGCAAAAGTGTGCGGACGTACTCCGAGGTGCCCTCGAGCCGCCAGAGCGCGTGCAGCAGCCAGGCCCGGGCCAGGAAGCCGACCTTGGCGCGCTCGCCGTACAGTTGGTAGAGGTGGCGCGTCAACTGCATGGCGTCGAGCTCCTGCGGGGTGAGCACCTGGAGGCGGGCCAGCTCGGTGAGCACCCAGCCGGCGTAGATCCGCAGCGAGTAGGAGTAGTACCACCAGGTCTTGTGGAGATCCACGCCGCGCAGGACCTTCGTGAGGTACCCCGTGGCCCGGCGCAGGCTCTCGTCGGGGACAGCGAACCCCGCCTCCCGGGCTCGCAACAGCGCCCAGGTGATGTAGATGCTCGAATACGGATAAATGATCCCGCCCGGCCACAACCGGAAGCCCCCATCGGGATCCTGGTACTTGAGCAGGTCGGCGATGCCCTTTCTAGCCAGCTCCTCGAGCCGGGCCGGATCGCCGGCTGCGCCGATGCCGAACTTCGGGAGGATCTCGCGCAGGGAGAAGATGGGCACCAGGCGGGAGGCCTCGGCCTCGGAGCACTCCCACCCGTTCTCGAAGAGGTGCTGTGCCGCGTCCTGGAGTCCGGAGAGACCGGTGGAGCTCACGTGCACGTCCAGGCCGCCGAACTGGGGGAACACCTTCCCCGGGGGCACGACGGGCTGAAGCACGGCGGCGTCGGTCATGCCGTATACGGCCGTGTTCTCGGTGGAGGCGGGCACGTGGACCGGGATCGGCGGCGCCTTCACTCCGTCGGTGGCGCCCAGGTGACGGGCGGCGAACGTGAAGCGGGCCGAGCCGGGCTGGTTCGTGCTCACCCGGAAGCGGACCTCCTCGGAGCGGCCCGGGCCCAGGGTGACCGTGCGCGTGTCGGGATCGAGCAGCGTGAAGCCGGTGCCGCCGATCTTCACCTCGGCGGGTCCTTCCTGCTCCGCGAGGGAGGTGAGCACGACGGCGGCCTCGAAGACATCCCCGTGATTGGAGAAGCGGGGCAGGGCGGCGCGGATCATGAAGTCCTTGCGCACGGTGACGCGATCCTCGGCGGCGCCGAAGCGGTCGGGCGTGGTCTTGTCCATGGCCAGGACCATCACGCGGAAGGTCGTGAGGTTGTCGGGCATCCGGAACTTCAGGCGGCCGCGGCCGTCGGCCCCGGTGAGCACCCGGTCGTTGTAGTAGGCCGTGGTGGCGAAGTTGCCGCGCAGGGCAATGTCCTCGAAACCGCCGGTGTCTCCCGCGCGCTGGGAACGGGCGCGCTGCGCCGGCGGCATGCTGGCGGAGCTCATGCGGATGGAGACGGCGCGGCCATGGCCGGCTCCGCCGTTCAGGGTGATGGAGCCCCCGCCGCGGCCGCTCCCGTAGCCCACGGTGGCGCCGTCGGTATCCTCGTAGGGGGCCTCCAGATCCGGGGTTTCCCGCTGGGGCGGCTCGTAGCGCGGGGTGGGGAGCACGGCCGGCCGCAGGTCGCCGTGCCAGAGCATGGACCGGCGACCGGGGAAGAACACGGCCAGCGGGTCCGGCAGGGCATAGCCCAGCAGGGAGAGCACGCCCTCGTCCACGAGCATGATCGCGAGCCGCGCCTGCACGGGGGCGCCCTTGGCGTCGGTGGTGACCAGCTCGAGCTCGGCCGTCTGGCCCGGTTGCAGCAGGGCCTTCACCGGCTTCGCCGTGACGTTCAACCGCTGGTGGTCGAGCCGGATCGGGATGCTGAGCGACGTCCGCTCCACGCGGGGAGCGCCCGAATCCGGGTGGGCGCCGGGCGCCGGCTTCACCCGGCCGCGCAGCAGGGTCACCGTGGCCCAGAGGTTGGGCAGGTGCCGGTCACCGAGCGAGAGCTCCTCGACGTGCAGGGCGGACTTCACCTCGAACACGCGGGTGGAGACGATCCCCTCGCGGTCCACCGTGAGGACGCCGGTGGCGGGGTAAAACGGCGCCTGGACGATCAGTTTCGCCTTCTCGCCGGGCAGGTAGCTCTCCTTGTCCAGGGTCATCGAGAGGCGCGTCGTCTCCCCGGTGCGCCAGGCTTCCTCGTCGGCGCCCACCACCCAGAGGACGGTGCGGACCGCGGCGGGCCGGCCGGCGTCGTCCACGGCCACGCCCTCGAGGAAGTAGAAGCCCGCGTCCGGGATCGTCAGGCTGCAGGCGGCCGGCTTCGCCCCCGAGGTGACCTCGCAGGCGGCCTTCTCCTCGCGCACGGCCTCCCAGGAGCGGTCCTCGGGGTGCTCGGGATCCGCGGCGCGGCGTCGCCAGATCTCGCGCAGGGCGCGGAGCTTGACGGTCCTGCCCGCGACCGGCTTGCCGTCCAGGTCCACGACCAGGACCTCGACCCCGGCCGCCTCGCCGGCGCGGATCAGGTTCAGTTTCTTCCGGATCCCGGTGTAGAACGCCGCCGGATGCACCAGCGTGCGACCCCGGGCGGAGATGCTCTGCCGGTTCACGTCGGACACCGAGGCCTCGAGGACGACCATCCCCGGGCCGTCGGTGCCATGCTGGCCCACCTTGGGCAGCGTCTCGTTCACGGTGTATCCCCCGAGCTCGTCGAGGCGGGTCTCGCCCTTGTACAACTGCCGGGACGAGCGACGCCAGTACGGCCGGTCGGCCTCGCCGAACTCGCAGCCGGGATTTCCGGGGGGGCGGAAGGTCGCCGGCTCCAGCCGGACCTGGTACTCGACGGGCGCGCCCCGCATGGCGGTCCCGAAGGTGTAACGCCCCTCGATGCGGGCCGTGAAGCGGTCGCCGAAGGCTGCCGGGGCGGGGGGTATCGTCACGCTCACGACGTGCTCGGGGGGACGGTAGGCCAGCACCGAGAAGCGTCCGATGAGCTCGGTGGGCTCGATGCCGGGCACTCCCCGCACTTGGCCGTGGAAGTTGTACAGGCCCAGCGTGGCATCGTTCGGGGCGGTCCAGCGAACGTGGAATGCGCCGTCCCGGTCCAGGGGCGCGGTCCCCTTCCCGACGCTCTCGTTCCGCGGATCCCGCAACTCCCACTCCACCTGGGCACGGCCGTCCGGCGGGAGCTCCAGGGCGCCCAGGCGCGCCTCGGGTCCCTCGCCGTCGCGCCGCAGCCAGCCGGCGAGCTCGACGGTCTCGCCGGGGCGATAGGGGTTGCGGTCGGTGAAGACCAGGTCGCGCACGATGGAGAGGCGGGTCGCTGGCTCGAGCTGGTGATCGAGGGTGGATCCCGAGCCGGTTCCGCGCGGCTGGCGGCGCACGATCAGGAACGCCCAGTCGGCCTCACGGCCGGCGGCGTCCGCGCGACCGGCGACGACGGCGAAGGTGCGCGCGGCGGAACGCAGGGCGGCGGGCCAGGGGATGGACACGGTCCCGTCGGGGGACGTGCGGCCCTCCCAGACGCGGGGCGGCGGATCCTGGGTTTTCGCGGGCTCGAGGAACAGTTGAACCGGTACGCCGCCGCGGGGCCGGCCGTCGGCGAGACCGGTGACCAGGACATGGAGGCGTTCGGGGTCGTGGGTCGCCGTGATGCCGAGGGAGGAGACCTGCACGAGGGTCCGACGGACGGTGGAGTCCTCGCGCTCGATCCGCAGGTCGGGGGCGTCGACCTCGACGAGGACCGGGCCGTTCCCTCCGGCCAGCGCGCGATCGAGCTCCAGCGGGATGGTCTCGGGCTCGTTGCGCTTGCGGTTGAAGGTCGTCTGCCACACGGCGGCGGGCTGTCCGTACTCTCGACGGAGCGTCTCCGAGGTGCCCCAGCGGCGTTCGCTTCCGGTGGTGCGCAGGGCGCGGAACACAAGCTCCGGCGTGACGCGGAACAGTTGCACGTTGGCGGGCCGCAGGAGGTTGATGGCGGGCACCCGCAGCGCGCGGGAGGTGGACTCCAGGACGCCCATCTGGACGTCGGGGAGCTGGAGATCGGGCCAGGCGTCCGCGACCTGGATCGTGGTCGTGCGTGCGGCCGCCAGCTTCTGCTTGTAATGGTCCTGGACGCCCGGCAGGATGGTGACCGTGTAGGCCGTGCCCGGCCGGAAGTCCCCCGAGATCGACCCGCCCTGGCCCCACAGGCTCACCTGGAGCTCCTTGACCGAGGGGGACACGCGCACGAACTTGAGGAACTCCGTCTCGTCCTCCTCCACGTACACCTCGTTGCTGAACATGAAGCTCCAGTCGAAGTTCGGGCGGCAGGGTTTGCGGCTCAGGCCGGTGCAGGTGAGCTGGGTGACGCGCATCGGACCCAGGGTGGAGAAGGTCTCCTCCTGACGTCGGGTCGTGAGCCGTGGACCTTCGGCGCTGGGGGCTCCCTCGAGCACGACGATGCGGTACTCGCGGTCCAACTGGAGCGGCTTCTCCGGCCACAGGGCGAGGGTGCGGTTCTCCTCCCATTCCAGCTCGTGCTTCTTCACGAAGGGATGGGCCTCGAAGCGCTCCCGGGTGGTCAGGCGCACGCGCACGGGCCGGGGCACGCCCTCTTCGGGGACCTGCTCCAGGTGCACGAATTTTTCCATGGCGGCCGGTGTGATGTCCTGGTCGAAGGTGACGATGATCGGGCTCTCGGGGAGGGCGGAGTACTCCGGGTAGAAAGACCTCGCGCGCACCGGCTGAGTGGAGAAGGTGAACTTCGCGGTCTCGGCCAGGGTGGCGCCCCTGGCGCTGCGGGCGCCCTGGGCGACGGTCACCGTGAAATGGGTGGAGCCTGGGAGGCGGCGGTGCGGCTCGAACACCAGAAGGGTGGTGCCCAGCCAGCGCCAGCGGCCTGGGAGGGCGGGCTCCAGGGTCGCTGGCACGGGTTCGTCCCTCATCTGACCCACGCTGGAGAGAGGGACCATGGGCTCCGAGAAGTGGATGGAGATGGATTTGGTGCCCTCGATTTCCCCCGTGGGCTGGACGCGCAGCACCCGGGGCGGGCGGGGCGCCTCGGGCGTCGGGGGTGCCGGGGGACGCGGGAAGGTGTCGATCCGCTCGAAACCTGCCGCCGGCGGCTTGGGTCCCACGCCGTGCTTGAACGCCCAGGGCAGGTGGTCGTCGCTGACGATCAGCCCCGTGAAGGGATCGGCGCCCCCCGGCGAGAGGACCTCGGGGGCGACGGGGGCCGGCCTCGGCGGGCGGTCCGGGGTGGGCTTGCAGGCGATGGCGAGCAGCATGACGAGAAACGACTGGCAGAGACGGGAGGTCTTCATGGTGGTGTCTCCTGGAGGGGTACGGGACTGAGCAAAACACAGGAATCTACGGTTGTTAAGCGAAATATCACCCCCGGGGAATCACAGCTTGACAGATCGATGATTTGCCGGACACTGGGAGTGGCAGGAAAATTACCCATGGTGCGCGAGATCCTCTTCTGGCTGGTTTTCGGATGCTTCCTGGGCGCGGGCTGCACGTTCGACGTGTCCGGCCTGGGCGCGGGGCAGACCGGCCAGTGCGGGGACGGGGAGCTGGACCCCGGAGAGCAGTGCGACGGGATCGAGTTCCTGACCACCTGCGAACAGCTCGGTTACTGGGGAGGCCACCTCGCCTGCCGGCTCGACTGCACCCTCGACGACACGGGCTGCGTGGAGGGCTGCGGGGAGTGCGTGCCCCCGGCTAAGCGCTGCGTGGACGACGCCGTGCATACCTGCGTCACGCGCACCGGAGGTTGCGGCTATTTCCAGCCCGAGGTGGACTGCGGCATCATCCGTCAGTGGTGCGTGGAATCCGCCGGGGACGCGACCTGCGCCGCCACGTGTGAGGACCAGTGCGCGGCCGGCACGCGGGCGTGCTCGCCCGACGGGACCTCCCTGGAAGGCTGCGTGGAGGTGCCAGATCGGAAGAGCACACGTCTGAACTCCAGTCACCGAATACGATC
>CALKWH010000220.1 GCA_938004375.1 uncultured Pseudomonadota bacterium | reverse complement strand
ACCACCGAGATCTACACTCTTTCCCTACACGACGCTCTTCCGATCTGTGTTCTCTGGGGGTTCGAGGACCGCATCTATTATGGAGAGCCGTCCCGCGAGTGGCGTTTCACGGCGGCCGGCGCCCAGAACGTGGACGGCGCCTTCCGCACCAGCCTGCGCGATCACCCCGTCCACGCCGTCCGGCGGCACGACGAATGGCTCCTCTCGGGCTTCGTGGACCCGGGCTTCGACGTCCCGACCCTGCCCGGGTGCCTGTACCCGGCCGACCAGGTCTGGCAGATCCTCTCCACCCGGGTCAGTTATCCCTCGATCGGGCGGGGCTGGTCGATGTGCGACTCCCGGTTCCAGGTGAACGACCTGCTCCAGACGGCGCGTCCCGACGGCGGCTGGTGGTGGACCGGCACGCTGGCGTCGCAGGAGGGGTACTACCGGGTCTTCTCGCTGGATCTCCCCCCCGACGAGCGCTTTTAACCGGGCCCCGGCGAGTCCAGGCCCGGACGAACTGCCCTCGGTCAACGGCGGCTCGGGGGGGGGAAGACCACCCGTCAGGGGCGCTTCTGGAGCGACGCGAGCAGGCGGCGCAGCCGGGTCAGGCGGAAGTCGCCGTCGTCGTTCGCGAGGCGCGTGAGCAGTTGGGGCACCGCGCGCGGCATTGCGAGCTGCCAGGAGTAAAACATCGGCACGTCCCCGTTGGCGTCGGGCACGCCGAAGTCGGGCCAAGGGCCGCCGGGCATCCCGCAGCTGCACCTCGTCTCCTTCCAACGGACGCCACGGTTGGGTCCGTCCAGGTAGCCGTCCGGGGTGACGACCCCCCACTCGCCGCCGGCGACGGCGATGAGCGTGGCCAGCGGCTGCAGGGAAGGGAACGCCCACAACGTCACGGTGTCACTGCAGGATTTGGTCGCCATGACCTTCCCCCGGGGGTCGAACGAGACGGACTCGACGCTCTCCAGATTGGCGTCCAGGGTCCGGAGGAGCTTGCCCGTCGGCAGCTCCCAGAGCTTCAACTGTCCTTGCCAGCCATCGGTGGACACCGACACGAGCGTCCGTCCGGGCGGATCGAACGCCACGACCGAGACGAAGGTCCCGGTGTGCCCGATCAGCGTACGCAGGAGCTTCCCCGATGGCAGCTCCCAGATCATCACGACGTTGTCCATGCCGCCTGTGGCGAGGAGCTTCCCCTGACCATCGATGGCGACGGCGGTCACCGCGCTGGTGTGGCCCTCGAGGACCCGCAGGAGCTTCCCCGAGGGCAGCTCCCAGAGCGCCGCGTCATCCCACTCCTTCGGGCCGTTCGAGGCGAGGATCCGGCCCTGCGGGTCCATCGCCAGGGGGGTGATGCGTCCGCTCGCCCACTTCTGGAGCAGCTGGCCGTCGGGTAACGACCAGAGGATCACCTTTCCGTTGGCGCCCTTCGAGGCGAGGGTCCGGCCGCGGGCATCCATGGCCACCGAGATGACCCCGGCCCCTTTGTGACCGGTGAGGGTGTGTACCAGTCTGCCCTCCGGCAACGCCCAGGCTTTGACGGTCTGGTCATGGCTACCCGAGGCGAGAACTTTCTCCTGATCGTCGATCGCCAGAGAGGTCACCGCATTCCAATGAGAGCCGACCCGGTTCGTCAGTTCTCCTTTGGATACATCCCAAACAAAAGCGTTTCCATGGGATTCTCCGACGTAATAGTGCTGCCCGTTTTTGCTGATGAGGATCGACCCCTGGTCGCTGCCGGTGGGGCGGAACTCCGGTCGGATCCGACCTCGCCCGCGGTCCTCGACCATGCCCAGCGCCCGGGACCAGGAGGCCAGCGCTTCCGGGTGCTTCCCGAGCCGCGCCTGCGCCTCGCCGTGCCAGATCAGCGCCTCCGGGATCACCTGACTCTGCAGGGCCGCGCGGAGCCGCTGGTCCGCCGAGCGGACCTGTCCGTTCTCGAGCTCCTGGTGGCATAGCTCCAGCTCGCTTTCCAGGGCGGCCTGTCGCTGCGGCGTGATCTTCGCGGCCGCCTCCGCGCGCTGCAGGAGCTTGGCACGCTCTTCCGCCGCGGCCCGCTGCAAAGCCGGCATCGTCGCGTACGAGGCGTGCTCCAGTTCGGCGCGGGCCGCCGTGAGCCGCCCCGTCGCGGTCAGCGCGTCGATGAGCGCCAGCCGCCGCTCCGGCGTCGGGTCCAGCGCTGCCAACGCTTGTCGCAGCAGCGCGACCCGGTCGAGGTTCCCCAGGGGTCGTTCCAGGTCCGCCCAGCGCTCGAGCAGCGTCACGAGCGCCGGACGGGTCTGCCGCTGGAAGTCGTCCTGCGGGCAGCTCAGGAGCGCCTCGGCCAGCGTCTCGACCGCCCGGTCGTGACGCGCCGCGGCGGCATGCAGGCCCGCGTCCTTCACGCGCCGGGCGGCGACCTCGCAGGCCGTCGGTGGTGGGGAGACCCTCGACTGCGGAGCCTGAGCGCCCGGCGAGAGCTTGAAGGTGGCCTCGAACAGGCGCCACCTGTCTGACTGCTCGGGTTGTCGAGAGCAGGCCACCGACAGCAACACCACCAGGAATCCCAGAAGTCCTTTGTGGCCCGACATCGTGTTCACCTCTTGCCACCTCTTGCGCGGGCCTATTTCCACACGCCCGAGAAATACACGGCAGCGGCGATGAGACCCAGGGCCAGGAGCGCCAGGAACAGGCGGCCGGCGCCGCAGGAGCGGGTCTCGCAGGCAGGGGCGGGGGCCAGCGCCGGGTGGGAGGACTCGTAGGCCTCGACGGCCTCCTTGGATTCCTTGAGGCCCTCGCCGGTGGCTTCGCGGTAGCACTTGATCGCCTCGATCTTGTTGCCGCGGCGCAGGGCTTCGACGGCGGTGGCGGGAAGCTCGCCCGTGTTCAGGGCGGCCCGGGGCGCGGGCGCGTCGGCGGGGTCCGGCGCGGGGGGCACCGGATCGTTGGGAGACCAGGCGTCGCACAGGTCCTTGGCGTCCTTCAGGCTCAGGCCCAGCCGCTCGCGGGTGATCTTGACTGCCTGGAGCTTCTCTCCGCGGCGCAGGGCGATGTCGGCTTCAAAAGGGATTCTTACGTTGGGTGCGGTCATGGTGAACTCCACGCTTCTCATACCAGATTCCGGGCGACGGGGCCAAACGTTTTTCGCCCCCATGCACTGCGCTCCGCGGAGCGACGATTTGAGCGAAGGGTCCACGCTCACGATTTTGGATTTTGGCGTCAGGTTCTCCGACTGGAAGGGGAAGTCGAAAACGGAGGGCGAGGCGGACTCCGTTGAATTGAAGAACGACGGCTTCTCTTTCGTGAGACCGCCAAAGGACACCAAAATATCCTGACCCAACTATGGCTGCAACCGCTTTTCGCAGTTGCGGCGCGGCGCGGGACGGACCCGGGCGTGACTCGGAACGGACGCGGGCGTGATCGGGCTACGGGTCGCCGTCGTCGTAGATGTTGATGCTGTAGTCGCCGCAGCCGGGTGCGGCCTGGTTGGTCATGTTGCGGACGCGGAAGTACATGACGGTGGAGTTGCCGTTGCCCGGCAGGGGGAGCATCTCCAGGTCGGCGCTGCCGCCGGGGCTGGCGGTCACGCAGCTCCAGCCTGTCTCGTTGGTGGCCGAGCCGCCGCACAACTGCATGGGCGTGGACCCCGACGGGACGCTGATGCGCACGTAATTGTAGGCCCAGCAGGCGAGCGAGGAGGTGTTGCTGTAGTTGTACTTGAAGTAGTCGCTGCCGTCGATGGTGTTCGCGTCCACGGGGACGCGCCAGGATCCGGCGTTGCGGTTGAAGTCGCAGTCCTCGAAGGAGCCTAGCAGCGTGGCGCCGGTCAGCGAGGCGCCGGCCTCGGTGTCGTCGCGGCACTCGCAGCCGTTGAAGGCCTGCTGGTCGGAGTTGTAGTAGTCCGTCTCGCAGAACAGGCGGCAGGCGCCGTCGGTGCAGTCGGCGTGGGTGCCCACGATGCCGGCGCCGGGGCACACGTCGCCGCAGGCGGTGCAGTGCTCGGGGGTGCCCAGCAGGCCCTCGTCGATCTGCTCGTTGCAGTTGTTGTCCTGGCCATCGCACACCTCGGCGGTGGGCAGCGGGGCGTCACAGGCGGTCCAACCGGCGGCGCCCTGGCAGGTCTTGATGCCGGTGCATACGCCATGGGCGTTCTCGACGGTGCAGTCGATCACGATGCCGGCGTTGGCCGCCGAACAGTCACAGGTGCCCGCCGACGGGCGGCAGAAGTTGCCCGCGAAGCCGTCGACACTGATGCCGGGGGCGCACACCTGGCCCGCGGGGCAGGTCTGGCCCACCGAACAGTCCGCCAGGCAGCCCTTGACCGGGCCGGTTTCGACACAGCGGTCCGAGAACAGGCCGCAGTCGAGGTCATGGGTGCAGGTCATGCATGTGAGCGTGGAGGCGGGCAGGCAAATGGTGTCGGCGCCCGGATCTCGGGTGGCGGGCCGGCAGTGGAAGTTGTTGGGACAGTCCTGGGTGGAGCAGCGAACCGTGCAGCGCGTGTCGGTGGGACCGGAGAAGGGGACGCAGTGCTCGGATGCGCATTGCTGGATGACGGTGCAGACCTTGCCGAAGTCGCCGTTGTTCGTGTTGTTGTAGTTGTTGGCGTTGTTGGTGTTGACGGCGTTGAAGTTGTTGCCGTTGTTGGAATTGGTGCCGCCGGCGCACGCGAGCGTGAGGGGCGATAGGCAAAGCAGCAGGATGGCAAGGACGCGCATGATTCCTCCGCGGCGTTCGCGGCCGGCAGTCCGGGGCCGTCCGCGTCAGGGGCAACGACCTCCCTCGCAGATCGTCAACAGGTAGTTCGAGCAGTTGGCCTCGCCCGGGTTGAGCAGGCCGATCTTGACGTAGTAGGCGCCGTTGTTTCCGCTGGGCTCGATGGACTGGGCGGTCCCGGGGGTGACGGTCCGGCAGTTGGTCCACTGGCTCTCGTTGGCGTTGTTCGCCGGGGACACGCAGAAGAAGTGCGTTGCGCCCGAGGACGGGACGCGCAGGTGGACCTCGAGCTCGATCTGGCAGTTCCAGACGTCCTCGTAGTTGAATTTGATGTAATCGTGATGAGCTTGGTGGCTGGCGTCGCCGGGGACGCGGCTCTCGGTGATCTGGTGGCTGAAGTCGCAGGAGGTGAACGACCCCTGGCTGAGCGCCTCGGTCGGCGAGGTGGCGCCGAAGGTGTCGTCCATGCACTCGCAGCCGTCCTGGCTGTTGGCGTTGGCGTCGAAGTAGTTGGCGCCGCAGGCCAGCCCGCACACGCCCTCGAGGCAGACTGGCTGGGTGCCCGAGAAGCCGCCGCCCTGGCAGACTTCGCCGCAACGGGAGCAGTGGTTGACGGTGCCCAGGATGCCCTCGTCGATGCCGCCGTCGCAGTTGTTGTCAATGCTGTCGCACACCTCGGGACCGGGCATGGCGGCGTCGCAGGTGGCCCAGCCGGCCTCGCCCAGGCAGGTCATGGCGCCGGAGCACTCGCCGTACTCGTTCTCGAACGAGCAGGCACGGCGGTCGCCCTGCTTGAGGGTGTTGCACTCGCACTCGTTGGTGTCGGGCGTGCAGTAGGATGAGTCGCCCATGGGCGTGCAGGTGTACCCGTTGGGGCAGTCGTCGAGGGTGCAGTCCATGAGGCAGTAGGTCGAGGCGCCAAAAGGCTGGCAGGTGCCGCCGATCATGCCGCACTGCAGATCGTTCGAGCAGCGCTTGCAGACCACGTCGGCGTCGATGGGGCGGCATAGCCCCATGAGTGGCTCGGGCTTCTCCTCGTTGGGCTCGAAGGCGCAGTAGAAGTCGGCGGGGCAGTCGTCGGCCTTTTCGCAGTAGCGGCTGCAGGCCATGATGTCGTTCATCTCGATGCAGCGCTGGCTCTGGCACTGGGAGCCCGAGGCGCAGGCCTTGGCAAAGTCGGTGACCTGACCGTACTTGACGGTGGGTGAGCTCTTCGGATCGCAGGCCGCCAGGGCGAGGGCCGAACAGACGGCCAGAAGCAGAGCCAGGTTGTATTTGAAATGTATGGCTTTCACCATGGAATCACCTCGAACCCGCTGACAGTATAGCGGGAATTCGTCCGACGGCCTTCTCAAGGGTGAATGTCGCGAATATGACGCACCGACGGGACCGCCATATTACTATACATGGAAATTGCCCGCCTGGCCAGCGGATTTTTTCAGGTTTTTCGCGGGTTTTTGACGCGTTTATGACGCGGTTGGGTCATGCCGGGCGTTCAAATCCCGGATTTCACTTCCAGTTCCCGGAACGTGGGCAATTCGGGGGAGAACATGTCGTCGCGGGTGCCCAGGGTGCGCGAGACGCGCCCCGGAGGTCCCCAGGCGCCGGCGGGGCCGTCGCGCCCCGCGGGACCCGAGTTACCCGAGAAGCCCGAAGAGCCGGTGCAGTTCGTGCCCGAGCGCCCGGACCCGCCGCTGCCGCCAGAACCGCCCGAACCACCCCGCCCGCCGTAGCCGCCCGCGCCCCCCTCGCTGCGGAGGATCACGCGGCCTTCCAATCGAGCCACCGCGGTCTTGTCGAAGACCACCAGGACGTCGCCGCCGGGGCCGCCGGGCGCGCCGGGGCCCCCGTCGCCGCCGGGACCGCCGTTCTCGCCGTTCTCGCCGTTCTGGCAGTCCGAGGTGGCGCTGCGCCCGTCGTTGCCGCGACGCCCGGTCTCACCGACGTAGCCGTCGCCGCCGCGCTGACCCTGGGAGACGACGGTCACGGGGTTGGCCGCGTCCTGGGAGATGAAGTAGCGCACCAGGCGACCGGAGACGACCTTGACGAGCACTGCGTCGGGGTAGAAGGGCGAGGGCAGGGCGGTCACCAGCACGGTGAGCGCGGGGCCGCGGCGTCCGGGAACGCCGTCGGGGGCCTGGGCGTCGGCGAAGACCTGGGGCGACGTGGAGTGGCAGGTGTAGGTGGGCAGCAGGCGGCGCGATACCTGGGTGGTGCGCAGCGGGTGCTTCGTGCCCGTGCTCTGGATCCAGCCCCGCAGCGCGATGCCGTCACGCCAGGTGGCGAACGGGTTCGGCGGCGTCTGCAGGCGGTACTCCTTCGCCGAGAGCCAGCGGCCCGGCTCGGCGAACAGGGCCACGCTGGCGCCGTCGAGGACGGCGTTCTTGTTCTTTTTGCAGCCCGTGTCCTCACGCAGATTGCTGCACACGGTGCCGTCCTTCAGGTCGGCGAGCATCTCCACCTGGATGATCTCGCCGGGGCAGAAGCGCACGGCTCCGTCGAGGCGGCGCAGTTGCAGTTGTCGCACGTCCTGGGGTTGCACGCGGATCTTGTCCGGGGTGCAGGCGGAGAGGGCGGCGAGGAGGAGTGGCAGGAGGAAGAGAGCGCGGCGCGGGGTGCTCATGGAAGTGGTCCTAGAAGGCGTATTGGAGCCGGAAAGTGGTGCAAGTGCCTGCACCGGAGACGTAGGTGACGCGGTAGTAGAACGTACCGTCGTCGTCGGTGAAGGCGCCGCTGGCTGAGGGTTCAAGCTCGACGTGTTCATCTACGGTGCCGGCGTTGCGGCTGCAGCAGCCGGGGAGCCCCTCGTACGTGTCGGGCGTGCCGGCGACGCACTCGACGTCGCCGTCGCCGTTGTGGGCCAGATAGTAGACGCACAGGTCGTAGTCGTGTCCCGGCGGGGTCTGCAGCCAGGCGCGTGTGTCCATGAATCCCCCGAGCTCGTCGGTGCAGTAGGAGCGGAACCAGTCCTCGGTGTCCTCGCCGGGGAAGAGCGAATTGTAGGTCGTCAAGATCTGGTCCTGAGTGTCCTGGAACGTGCCCAGATCGCGGGCGTTGGTGCGGCCGTCGGGACTGGTCAGGTCGCAGCGCACGCCGGTGGGGCCGTCGCACTCCCAGAAGCCCTCGCCGCAGGCGCAGTCGGTGTCCGGCGTGTGCGCGAGGACGGCGCAGGAGCCGCAGGCGTTCAAGCCCGGGTCGTCGCAGGTGAAGGCGTTCATGCCATCGCAGGCCAGCGCGCCGCAAGTGCCGCAGGCGTCGCCGGGATCGCCCACCAGCGCGGTGCAGCCGCCGCAGGCGTTGACGTTGGTGTCCGAGCAGGTCACCATGTTGGCCGAGACGCACTCCCACTGGCCGGTGCCGCTGCAGCCGCAGGCGGTCCCGGGCTCGTGGTCGAGCAGCGCGCAGCCGCCACAGCCGTTGAAGTTCGGGTGCGCGCACTCGACCGCGTCGGTGCCGTCGCACTGGTACAGGCCGCAGTCGCCGCACTCGGTCCCGGGAGTGCCCGTCAGCGCGGTGCAGCCACCGCAGGCGTTGGCGCCGGGATCCTCGCAGGCGGCATGGTCGGCGCCTTGGCAGGCGACGGTGCCGCACAGCCCGCAGGTGTCCCCCGGGGTCAGCGTGAGGTCGGCGCAGCCGCCGCAAGCGTTGGCGTCGGCGCCGTCGCAGCGCACGGCCTCCAGGCCGTCGCAGACGTACTCGCCGCACAGCCCGCACGCTTCGCCGGGCGCGTGTTCGAAGGTTGCGGTGCCACCGCAGGCGTTCTTTTTCACGTCTCCGCCGCCCGAGGCGCAGGACGCCAGGGCTGCCATTGTGATTATCAGGGTGAGTCGTTCCAGGTTCCGCATCATCCACCCACCTGCATCCGGCGCAGCGCGATGGCGCGCTCGTACATGTCCATGTATTTCCGGGCTGCCTGCTTCCAGGAGAAGTCCTGCTCCATGGCGCGCCGACGCATCGCGGCGATGTCGTGGGGGCGGGCGCGGAACGTGTTCACCGCCCAAGAGACGGTCCCCTCGAGGGCCGGGGCGTCCATGTCCCAGAACTTGAAGCCCGTGCCGCGCCCGGAGACCGGATCGAAGTTTTCGACCGTGTCGTCCAGGCCGCCTGTGGCGCGCACGATGGGCAGCGTGCCGTACCGCAGGCTGTACATCTGGTTCAGGCCGCAGGGCTCGTAGCGGCTGGGCATGAGGTACAGATCCGCGCCGGCCTCGACGCGGTGGGCCAGCCCGGTGTTGAACTGGATGATGCCCCGGTAGTTGCCGGGGAACTCGGCCTGCAGCTCGCCGAAGAACTTCTCGGCCCAGGCCTCGCCGGAGCCCACGACCACCATCTGGAGGGGCAGGGCGAGCAGGCGCGGCATGACCTCGGCGAGCACGTCGATGCCCTTCTGCCAGGCGAAGCGCGTGACGATGCCCACCAGCGGGATGTCGTCGCGCACGGGCAGCCCCAGCTCGCGCTGGAGGGCGGCCTTGCACAGGCCCTTGCCCGAAGGATCGGACGCCGAGAAGTGATGGGGGATGTGGGGATCCGTCGTGGGATCCCACTCGACCAGGTCGATGCCGTTGAGGATCCCGTGCAAGTCGCCGGCGCGCTCCCGCAGGATGGGGTCGAGGCCCTCGCCGAAGGCCGGCGTCTGGATCTCGCGGGCGTACCCCGGAGACACGGTGGAGAGCAGCGTGGAGTGGGTCAGGGCGCCCTTGAGCAGGTTGACCTCGTCCCAGTACTCGAAGTCGAGGAAGGTGAACATCTCCCAGGGAAGGCCGGTCACGCCGAACTGCGGCGCCGGGAAGCGCCCCTGGTACCCGAGGTTGTGGATGGTGAACACCGAGGCGGCGCGGTGCAGCGGGGAGCCGCGCTCGACGACGTTGAGGAAGGCCGGCACCAGGCCGGTCTGCCAGTCGTTGGCGTTGATGACGTCGGGATACCAGTTCAGGGCGTGGCACAACTGCAGGGCGCCCCGGGAGAGCACGGTGAAGCGCAGGCAGTTGTCCCACCAGGGATAGTCGGTGGTGCCGTAGAAGCCGTCGCGGTCATAGAGCGCGTCGTGCTCGAGAAAGTACACCGGCACCTTCGACTGGGGCAGGTGGGCCATGCGCACGCCGCACCAACGTTCGCCCACCCCGGTGGGGACGCCCAGGGACAGGTGCAGGTCCTCGAGACCGGCGCGGGGCACCTTGCGATAGAGCGGCATGACCACGCGCACGTCGTGGCCGAGCTCGGCGAGGACGCGGGGCAGGACGCCGAGCACGTCGCCCAGACCGCCGGACATGGCGAAGGGTCGGACTTCGGAGGAGACGAAGAGGATGTTGCGTTTCATGGGGAATGAGTTTAGAGGGATCGTCGATTCATTGCAACGGTCGAGACGCGGGGACCGATAATGGACGCATGCACTGGCTGCCCGCTTTGTTCATGGTCCCCGATTGTCCCGCCTGCGGTCGCCCGACGGAGGGCGGCCGGACTCGCTCCGACGCAGGCGTCTTCTGTCGCGAATGCGCCCAGGCCTGCGCGCCCATGGCGCCCCCCTGGTGTCCCGGCTGCGGCCTGCCCGTCGCCTCCGAAGGCCCTTGCGCCCGCTGTCTGCGCGCGCCGCCGCCCTTCGCGGGCGCGTTCGCCGCGCTTCCGTATGAGGGGCCGGTGCGGGCCGCCATCCGGCGGGGCAAGTACGGCCCGGCGCCCTGGGTCTTCGGCCGCCTGGGGCCGCTTTTGACCCCGCTGATCGCGGCGGTGGGCCCCGCGACGATCGTCCCCATGCCGGTCACTCCGGCGGCCTGGCGGGAGCGCGGCTTCTCGCCCCCTGCCCAGCTTGTGGTCGCCGCCCGCCGGGAGCTGGAGCGCCGCGCGTTCCCGGTGCGACCCTGCCTGCGCCGCACCCGGGACACCCCCGCGCAGGCCTCCCTCACCCTGGAGGCGCGACAGAAACTGTCACCTGACGAGTTCGCCGTGACGGACCCGGTGGGCGACGCCCGCGTGATTCTGGTGGATGACGTGGTCACCACCGGCGCGACGGTCGCCGCCGCCACCCGTGCGCTCCTGGCTGCCGGCGCCCGGGAGGTCTGGGTCGTCTCCCTGGCGCGCACGCTGTGATTGCTTGACATCCTGCCCCACCTGGGGATAGTACGCATCTTCTCGGTGGCTTCCAGGAGGTTGCGGGAATGAGCATGAAGTCGAACTTTCAGACCGCACGCTGGACGATTTTTTCCGTCCTGATCCTCACGTACATCCTCGTCTTCTTTCATCGGATGGCGCCGGGGGTGGTGTCCGAGTACCTGATGGCCGATTTCCAGACCACTGGGACGAGCCTGGGGACGCTCTCGGCCATCTACTTCTTCGTCTATGCCGCCATGCAGCTCCCCTCCGGGGTGCTCGCCGACACGCTGGGGACCCGGACCTCAATCGTCTTCGGCAACCTGACCGCGGGGGCGGGGTCCATCCTGTTCGGTCTGGCGACCAGCTTCGAGATGGCCTGCGCCGGCCGGTTCCTGGTGGGCCTGGGCGTGTCGGTCGTGTTCGTCAGCATCATGAAGAACAACGCGGTCTGGTTCCCCGCCCGGGTGTTCGGGCTCATGAGCGGGGTGACCCTGTTCATCGGGAACCTGGGGTCGGTCACGGCCGCGGGCCCCCTCTCGGCCATGCTCGGCGTCTTCACCTGGCGCTCCATCTTCATCGGGATCGGCTCGTTCTCCCTGCTGCTGGCCGCGGCCGGGTTCCTCCTCGTGCGCAACCGGCCCGAGGATCTGGGGTTCGAGGCCCCCAACCCCCGCGCCGGGGAAGGTGCAGGGCCGGTCGTCCACGCGAGCTGGCTCAAGAATCTGTGGGGCGTGGTGACCGTGCTCCGGGTGTGGCCCGGGTTCTGGGTCCAGTTCGGCGCCATCGGCGGGCTGTACGCGCTCATGGGGCTCTGGGGCGTGCCCTATCTGCGGGACGTGCACGGCCTCGCGCGGCCCCAGGCCGCGAACTACATGACGATCATGCTGCTCTCCTTCGCGGTGGGCGCCCTCTTCTTCGGCTGGTTCTCCGACCGGGTCGGGCGCCGCAAGCCCGTGCTCGTCGCCGGGATGTCGCTGTACACCGCGGCCTGGCTCCTGCTCATGTTCTCCGGCTGGTCGGCGGGGCTCGCGGGCCAGGCCATCTTCGCCCTCATGGGATTCGGCGGCGCCAGCTTCGTCATCACCTTCGCCAGCGCGAAGGAGGTCATCCACCCCGAGCTCTCGGGCATGGCCGTGAGCGTGGTGAACACCGGCTGCTTCGCCGGGACGGCCCTGGTCCAGCCGCTCTTCGGCTGGATCGCCGACCGGACCTGGGACGGCCGGGTCGTCGACGGGGTCCGGGTCTATTCCCGGATCGACTATCAGCACGGGTTCTGGCTCATGCTGGCGTTCGCCCTCCTCGGTCTCGGGGCCAGCTTCCTGCTGCGTGAGACGTACTGCCGCAACATCACCCTGGACACCCCCGCCACCTCCCGTTGACGCCGTCGCAGGATGTTTGACTTCCCAAACCGGCTTTGGTAGGCTCCTTTTTTCGTTCAGATCATATATGAACGGAAGTCGTGTGTCTGAGAGCGTTTGAATGAACATCGTGGCGATTGGCGACAAGGTCCCCCCCGGGCAATACCAGTTTCACAGTCGATTCACCCGGGTGGTGAACTACCGTAACGCCGACGGTCTCATCTCCTTCGTCGCAGACGAGGGGGCGCTCTCCGGGCGGGCGCTGTTCGTCACCGGGCTGCCCCGAGGCGAGTCCCCGGTCCGGGTCTCGACGACCCACGTCGTCGTGGACGGCGCGCCGCTCCCTTGCGCCGACGCCGTCCGGTACGATTCTTCTTTCAGCGGGCTCGAGACGGCCCACGTGGCGCCCCTGGTCGGGCTCATGCAGGACGTCCTGTGCCGGCGCGGCCCGGCGCTCTCCCTGGCCGTGCTCCACGATCCCGTCCGGGAGGCGGCCTTCTCGTCCGCGTTCGAGCGGGCCCTCCTGGACCGGTTCCGCGCCGCCCACACCGCCATGGAGGACGGCGCCGTGCTCGAGTCCGTCGAGCGGTTCAAGGGAGTGGGGTTCGGTCTCACGCCCTCGGGGGACGACTTCATCACCGGGCTGCTGTACGCGCTCGGTGCGGTCCCGGGGGCAAACGGGCTCGCGACCCTTCGGCGTGAGATCCTGCAGGTCGCCGCGGATTGCGCAGCCCTCTCTTTTCAATTCATCAAGGACGCCGCAGCGGGGAGCTATCCCCGGGACGTCAAGGCGATGTTCACCGCCGCCAGGGTCGGAGACGAAGCCCGTACGCGAGGACGGCTCGAGGCGCTGGTGGCCCACGGCCACACCTCGGGCGCGGACACCGTGGCAGGGATGATCGCCGGGCTCAGGTGGTGGCAGGCTTCGAGCGGCGCCGGGATCGGGCCGCTCACGAGGGGATGACATGTTCATCAAGGGAATCATTCGAAAAGGTGAGTACTTCGACTCGGTCACGCTGATGATCGTCTCTCGCAAGCTCTCGGCGCTCGAGGGCGTCATCGATTCGTCCATCGTGATGGGGACGAAGGAGAACAAGGCCATTCTTCAGGCGGCGGGGCTCCTCGTCAGCACTTTCGAGGAAAGCGCGGACACGGACCTGCTCGTGGTGATCAAGGCCGAGGATCAGGTGTGGTACGAGCGGGCGCTCGAGACCCTCGAAGGCCTCCTTCGGGAGGTGAGGACCGTCCGCGACGACTCCGACGAGTTCCGCCCCGCGAGCCTCGAGGGCGCGCTGGCCATGCTTCCGGGCGCCAACCTTTCGCTGATCTCCATCGCGGGGCGGTACGCCGCGCGGGAGGCCGAGAAGGCCCTGGAGCATGGGCTCCACGTCATGATCTTCTCGGACAACGTGTCCATCGAGGACGAGAAGCGGTTGAAGGAGCTGGGGCGGGACAAGGGCCTGCTCGTCATGGGGCCCGACTGTGGGACCGCCATCCTCAACGGGGTCCCCCTGGCCTTCGCCAACGTGGTCGCCCGGGGTGACATCGGCATCGTCGCGGCCTCGGGGACCGGGCTGCAGGAGGTGAGCTCGGTCATCGCTCATGAGGGGGCCGGCATTTCCCAGGCTATCGGCACCGGGGGCAGGGACGTGAAAGCCCAGATCGGCGGGATCATGTTCCTCGAGGCGATGGACGCGCTCCATGACGATCCCGGCACCCGGGTGATCGTCCTCGTGTCCAAGCCGCCCCACGAGAGCGTGCTCCGCAAGATCGCGGACAGGATCGCCACGTTCACGAAGCCGGTCGTGGCCTGCCTCATCGGCGGGGACATGGGCGCGCTCGCCGGGCGAGGGGCCCACACCGCCGACACCCTGGAAAAGTGCGGGCTCATCGCCGCCGCCCTCTCCCGCGGAGAGGACCCGGGCATGGTGGTCGCCGACCTCGGGGCGCGGACCCGGGAGCTCGAGGCGCTCGCGGCCCGGGAAGCCGGCAAGAAGGCAGGCCGCAAGTACCTGCGGGGCCTCTTCAGCGGTGGGACGCTGTGCGACGAGACCCAGCTCATCCTGAAAAACTCCCTGGGCGACTGCTGGTCCAACACGCCGTTGAATCCGGCGTTCCGGCTCGGGGACATCTGGAAGAGCCGGGAGCACACCCTCGTCGATCTGGGGGACGATGATTTCACGGTGGGAAGACCCCACCCGATGATCGACTTCTCCCTGCGGAACCGTCGGATCGTGGACGAGGCGCGCGACGGCGAGGTCGCCGTGATCCTGCTCGACGTGGTCCTCGGTTACGGATCCCATCCGGAGCCCGCGGGTGAGCTCGCGCCGGCCATCCGTCAGGCGCTGGCCGTCGCGCCCGGGCTGACCGTCATCTGCTCCATCACCGGCACGCGGGAGGACCCCCAGGGTCGGGAGGCGGTGGAGCGCCAGCTCGTCGAGGCCGGGGCGATCGTGCAGCCGACCAACGCGGCGGCCACGGAGCTCGCCGGCCTGATCGTCATGAAATGCAATTGACCCGGGAAAGGAATCGCCATGAGTGTGAAGAACCTGTTTGGAAATGATCTGAAGGTCGTCAACACCGGCCTCGCGTCGTTCAAGGAGAGCCTCGATCGCGTGGGGACCGCGTCGGTGCAGGTCGAGTGGCGGCCGCCCGTGGACGTGGACCCGTCCCTGGTGCAGGTCATCCGGGAGCACGCCGACGAGATCGACCTGGCAAAACGGAAAGCACTGTCGAAGGTGCTGTGATGTGAACCGCACCTCGTCGGGCTCGGCATCGCTCTGGACGTCATCCCGGGGATGCGTAAAA
>CALKWH010000219.1 GCA_938004375.1 uncultured Pseudomonadota bacterium | reverse complement strand
CGGCGGCCACCGAGATCTACACTCTTTCCCTACACGACGCTCTTCCGATCTTGGAGCAGTCCGGCGGGTCCGCCCCGGGCGCATCTCATCACCCGATCTCCCACGCCACGCCGAGCTACAACGGGGAGAGCCTCGCACCCGTCGCGCGACCGGTGTGGTGGTGGGCGGCGGGGGTCGCCGGGGTGTTGCTGGCCGTCGGGCTGCTCGTCTACGCCCTGTGGCCTTCGACCCCGGTCATGAGAGCGGCCGGCCTCGGTCCCACGGACTGGCAGCCGCCCACGTTCGCGCCCGTCCCCGTCGAGCGCCCCACCACCGACGCGACCGAACAACCCGCCATGGTCGAACCCCCGGTGGAGCCGGACATGGCCATGGAGCCGGCCATGGTCATGGAGCCGGCCATGGTAGTCACGCCACCCATGCCGCCGGTCATGCAGCCCGAGATGCAGCCCGAGATGGCCCCGGACATGCCCGCCGCGGACGACGCGGCCCGCGAGGCCCAGTACAAGGCCCGCTACTCGAAGCTCGTCGCGAAGTACGCCGAGTTCCGACAGGCCCACGGCGAGATCCTGGCCCCCCAGTGGAGCGATCTGCGCAGCCACCTGTTCGGTAAAAAGAACAGCCCCGACTACTACCCGATCCTGGAACAGAAACTGAACCAGTTCGACGCGTTGATGAAACAGCATGGAAACTGAGAAATCCTACGAGCTCTGCCGTGTCCGCGAACGCCGGGTCTTGAGCCCGGTCCTGATTTCCCTCACCGTGGAGACGACGGCCCCCGTGGCGGCCCCCGGTCAGTTCGCCATGCTCCGCGGCCCCTGGGGCGACGCGCCGCTTCTGCCCCGCGCCATCTCCTACCACGACGCCGGCCCCGGCTGGGCGCGGTTCCTGTTCCGCACGGGCGGCCCGGGCACCGACCGCCTGGGGCGCCTGGTCGAAGGAGACCCGGTTGCCGTGGCCGGTCCCCTAGGGAACGGGTTCCCCGTCGTGCAGGAACCCTGGCTGGTGGCCGGCGGCATCGGCCTGCCGCCGCTCGCCTTCTATCGGCGACGCTTCGGCGGGCGCCTGTTCTGGGGCGTGCCCACCCGCGAGGCCACCGCCGGCCTCGCCGAGGAGGGCTGGGCGCTCGCCTCCGACGACGGCACCCTGGGCGTCCGCGGCACCGCCGTGGACCTGGTGGCCGCCGCCCTGCAAAAGGTCGAAGCGCCTTTGTCACCCACGGTCTTGTCCTGCGGTCCCTATCCCATGATGGCGGCCCTGGCCCGCCTCTGCGCGGCCCACGAAATCCCGTGCTTCGTCAGCCTTGAAGGGAAAATGGCGTGCGGCGTCGGCGTCTGCTGCGGCTGCGCCCATCCGGCCAAGGCCGGCGGCTACGTCCACGTCTGCGAAGAGGGCCCGGTGTTTTCCGCCCACGAGGTGGTGCTATGACTGTCGACACCTCCGTCACCCTCGCCGGCGTCCCCCTGAAAAACCCCCTCATGACCGCGTCCGGCACCTCCGGGCACGGCCTCGAGCTTTCGCCCTTCTTCGACCTGTCGATCCTCGGGGCCTTCGTCACCAAGGGCGTCTCGATGGCGCCGCGCGCGGGCAATCCGCCTCCGCGGCTGCAGGAGACCCCGGCGGGCCTGCTCAACGCCATCGGCCTCGAGAACCCCGGCGTGGCGGCGTTCGTCGCGCGGGCGCTGCCGGGGCTTGCCACGTTGGGCATCCCCGTCGTCGTGAACTGCTTCGGCGAGGATCCCGAGAAGACCGTCGCCGCCGTCGAGGCCCTCTCGGCCCAGGCCGCCGTGACCGCGCTGGAGCTCAACGTCTCGTGCCCCAACGTCAAGGCCGGCGGCATTGCGTTCGGCACCGACCCCGCCGTGCTGCGTCCGCTGGTGGCGGCCTGTCGGCAGGCCACCCGCTTACCGCTGTGGGTGAAGCTCAGCCCCAATGTCACCTCCATCGTGACCATGGCCGACGCCGCGCTCCAGGGCGGGGCCGACGCCCTCACCTGCGTGAACACGCTGCTGGGCTGCGACATCGACGTGCGGCGACGGCGCTTTTTGCCCTCGCCGGGACGGGGCGGCCTTTCGGGTCCCGCCACCCTGCCGGTCGCCCTCCTCAAGGTCGCCGAGGTCCACCGCGCGTTCCCGCAGGCGCCGATCATCGGCGTGGGCGGGATCCGCCGCGGCGAGGACGTGCTGAAGTACCTGCTCGCCGGCGCCACCGCGGTGCAGATCGGCACGGCCATCCTGGTCGAGCCCACCGCGCCGGTGCGCATCCTGAACGAATTCACCGAGCTCTGCGAGGGGCTCGGCATCTCCCGCCCCGCCGACGTGATCGGGGCGGCTCACCCGGGACAACCATGAAACGCGAAGAATTGATCGTCACCATCGACGGACCCGCCGGGTCCGGCAAGAGCACCATCGCCCGCGGCCTGGCCGGGCGCCTCGGCGGCCGCCGCCTGGACACCGGCGCGATGTACCGCGCGTTCGCCTACGAGGCCGTCGTCCGCGGCATCGCCGAGGACCACCGCGCGCTGCTGAACCTGGCCGACGGGTTCCCCCTCACGGTGAACGCCGAGGGCCGCGTGCTCGTGGACGACCGCGCCGTCACCGACCACCTCCGCACCCCCGAAATCTCCTCATGGGCGAGCAAACTGAGCATCATCCCCGAGGTACGCGCCGCGCTGGTCCCCATCCAGCGCACCCTGGCTCTGCCCGGCCCCACCGTGGCCGAGGGCCGCGACATGGGCACCGTCGTCTTCCCCGACGCCCCGGTGAAGGTCTTCCTCACCGCCAGCCCCGAGGCCCGCGCGAAGCGCCGCGCCGACGAGCTCGCCGCCCAGGGGAACCCCGTGGCCTTCGAGCTGGTGCTGGCCGATCAGATCGAGCGCGACGCCCGCGACGAGAACCGCGCCGTGGCGCCCCTGAAACCCGCCGCCGACGCCGCCCTTTTGGACACCACGGACCTGACCATCCCCGAGGTCCTCGACTTCATCATGGCGATCATCGACGCGGTGGTCGCGGGGTGAGGGAAAAATGAGCCGGACTTCTTCGGACATATTGATGATCAATCATTGATATAACACGAATGAATTGAACTGAACAGTATCGTTGTAGACTCGTATTCCGGTCTTGCCGCTGATCGCGCTGGCGTTCGTATACGAAAGGGTTGCAGTGGCACCGTTTTCGTCATTGTAGGTACACTGGATCTGACCGGACATGACGTTGGCCCGGATCCGTCGCTTGACCGACAGGGTGGCCGGGGCCACGTTCGGGATGGCCATGCCGGCCATCGAGGACCAACCGCCCATGTACCGGTAGAGCCCGAGCTGGCCGTTGGAACGATCGTAAGTGCACTCCCAGCCGCTCGAAAAAGTGGTACCGGAATAAGCGACTCCGAAGAGAACGGCGGTCCACTTGTTGGCCTCTGAGGGTGGGATGGTGTTGTATTGAAAGATCGTCTCCACGGAGAAGGTAGTGCCTGTCGTCACGGAGTTGTAGATGTAATTTCCCCCTTGAAGGTGACTCCCCGTGATGCTGTCAACGCCGGGCGTCCACGTGCCGAGCACCACTGACCAACCGGGCGCAACGACGGCGAAGGCCTCGAAGAACGCGATCGCGATCAGGTTCTGCCCCGGGAGGCCGCTCTCACACGCATCGCCCACACCGTCCGCGTCAGCGTTGGTCTGGGAGCCGTTGAAAATGGAAGGGCAGTTGTCGCAATTGTCGTCCAGACCATCGGCGTCCTCGTCTTGGTCGTGATAACACCCGGAGGTGTTCAATCCGAGGCAATCAGCGTTGCACAGGAGCGTCCCCGGTCGGCACCCGACGACGGCGCAGGTCTGACCACCCACATTGGCTCCGTCGCAGCTCTCGGGACCTCCGATGATGCCGTCCCCGCACGAGTAGCACCCGGAGGTGTCGAAGGAGAGGCAATCAGCCCGGCAAGCCAGCGTGCCCAAGGTGAAGCCCTGCGTGGCGCAGGTGGCTCCATTGAGATTGCCACCGTCACACGTCTCGCCTGTGTTGATGTATCCGTTTCCGCAGTGCGTGCACGCCGTCGTCACGAAGGAGTCGCAGTTCGTCGCGCAGGTGAGAACGCCCGAGACGAAGCCCTGCGTAACGCAGGTGGCGCCGTCGAGGTTGGCGCCGTCACAGGTCTCGGCGGGCTCGATCACACCATCGCCGCACCAGCCCACGCATCGGGAGGTGTCGAAAATGCAGTCCTGTCCGCAGGTCAGTTCTCCGGGGTACAGATGAAGCGACAGGCACGTCTGTCCACCCACGTCGGATCCCTCACAGTCTTCGTGCTCGGACTGCAGCACGCCGTCTCCACACCGGCCAAAGGGCTGGCAAGGGGTCTCGTCGAGCTCGCAACCAGCCGAGCACACGAGGACCCCGCCGTGGTATCCCAGGGACAAGCAGGTCACCCCCCGGGTATCAGCCCCGTCGCACGCCTCGTCAGCGACGGCCACTTGGTCACCGCACGAGGAGACGCAGTGGGTGGGCTCCTGGTCGTCGCAGTCCCAACCGTTCTCCGGCACACATGAGCGGGAACAACCGTCATCGTCCCGTTGGTTCCCGTCGTCGCACACCTCTGAACCTTCCACCACTCCATTCCCGCAGGCGTTGGCACAGCCGTGGATGTCGAACTGGCAATCATCTCCACACACCAGGACACCACCGCCGAATCCCAATGACTGGCAGCTCTGGCCTTCGAGCTGGATGCCGTCGCAGCGCTCCCCGTCGTCAGCGTCGACCTGGTTGTCTCCGCAGCGTCCTCCACATTCGGCAGCATCCAAATGACAGTTCGAAAGGCAACGCAGCTGGCCTTCGGGGTTGTAGTAGCCAAGCGACTCACAGGTGAGGGCGCCGATCCCGGAGTCGCACTCCTCGCCGGGATCGAGGATCTGGTCTCCGCAGGAGTCCACCGTGACGATCGACTTGTCACAGGAGATGAACCATATCAAGCTCAGGCTGGCGATGATGGGGAGGAGTTTCATCTGGCGCTCCTGGCGGGGTGTTCAGGGGATGTACAACATCACGAAGTTCCCCGGATACTGACTCAACCTGGAGTTGGTGGTGGACGCCTCACCAATCTGGTAGCAGTAGATGGGCGCGGTGTAGCCTGGAAGGGAGGGCGGCGCGGACGCGGCCCCGGGGGTGGTGTACCCCATGACCCAGGTGCCGTCCGCCTGGCGGATGCTGATGGCGTTGGCCGGATTCTGCGCGAGGTCGATCTGAACGCCTCCCGCGTCGAACAGACGAGCGGAGTCGTCGTTGGAGTCGTTCATCTGCCACACGTCATGGGTGTCATGAAAGAAGACGATGTTCTCCGTTTCAGTTATCAAGAGCGGGGGATTGAATAAAAGTGACCAGGACACGATGTCAACGGTGTTTCGGGCAATGACAAGGTACTTGCCACGAGTGTACGTACCGCTCAGGTCCACCGTGTGCTTGAGTTGCCCGTTCTGATACAGGTCCACGCGATAGCCGGTCAGATCCGCGATGTTGTGGCAGGCGACCCCCCCCGGCCCCATCAGCCCGTTGCAGGAAGGATCGTCACAATCCACGATCAGGTCGCCATCGTTGTCGAGGCCGTCGTCGCAGATGGTCTCGGTTGTCTGGCAGACGACGCCGCCAGGTCCGAACACGCCCTCGCAGCCGGGATCCGCGCAGTCGACGAGTCCGTTCGCGTCGTTGTCGAAACCGTCGTTGCACGTGCGCTCGTCGGGCGACTCGCACGTCCATCCTCCGACTATGACGTGTCCGTCGCAGTCCTGATCCGCGCAGTCGAACAGGCCGTCTCCGTCGTTGTCGAGGTCATCACCGCAGGCAAACTCGATGGCGTTGCAGAGGGAAAAGTCGAATCGACAGAGACCATCACACACGAGCGAGCCTCCATCCAGCCCGAATGAATAACAATTGGCGCCGTTGAGGTTCTGCGAGTCACACTCCTCACCGTAGGAGACCTGTACGATCAGGTCTCCGCAGCTCCCCTCGGCGATGCATGGGCCGGGATCCAGCGTGCATTCGGCGCTGCAGGCGAGGTCGCCCCCGTGATATCCGAGATGCACGCAGGTCTCTCCGCGCAGATCCGCCTGATCGCAGACCTCGTCCCCCAACGCGCGACCGTCCTGGCAGATGGGCTCGCAGTCCGAGGGCGCCAAGTCCGTGCACGCCCACCCAGACTCCACCTGACAATCCGCGTCGCAGCCGTCCTCCTCGAAGCGATTGCCGTCATCACAGGTCTCTTCTCCTTCGAGATAACCGTTGCCGCAGGTGGTGACGCATTGTGACACGTCGAGCATGCAATCCGCACCGCAGGTGATCACCCCGCCCGTGAATCCCAGACTCTGGCAGCTCTGGCCGCTGAGCTGGATGCCGTCGCACTCCTCGCCTTCGTTGGCGTTGACCGTGTCATCCCCACACCGGCCCCCACAGTCCTGCACATCGAACTTGCAGTTCGCAGTGCAGCGCAAGGTACCAACAAAGTTGTAATATCCCAGGGATTCGCAGGTGTTCTCCTCGACGTTGCCGTCGCACTGCTCCTCCGGGTCGCGAAAACCGTCCCCGCATGAATCCACGGCCTTGGTTTTCGCCTTGCAGGAGGCTCCCAACAGTAAGAGCATCAAGATAAATGTTAATTTATTCATGTCTATGTTTGCCTCCGAATGTAAATATCCCCGAGCCTAATGGCGATGTCAAGCGGGAGCATTTCAAAGGCAGCACAAATGGGCAACATAAATACTCGCAATCCGCGCCCAGGACCCCAGTACCGTGGCACCTGTCAGACTCGCGTGGCCGACCAGTTGCTACTGAACGAGCCCGGCGATCAGGCTATGCTCCCTACATGTCATTCTAAGGGGCGTTTCGGACCCCCGCGGGTCTCAAGGCGCCTTCCCGTGGAAACACTGGAGGTGCCAGGGCCTCGAGTCCCGGAACGACTCTCAGGGACAGACGGCATTGCGCCAAAGTCATGTTCCCACTCCGACGGCGACCAGACTTGGCTCTAAAGTCGGGATCCCGCGAGCCCGGCGAACGGACTTGGCACCAATGCCATGTTCCCACAAGCCCGACGTTCATCAATTGGAGACAAATTCTACCGCTACGCACGTGGCGGACCTGCTCGACGGATGAATGAACCAGTCATGGAACTGCCGGACGGCCTGGCGACATGACTTCGCCAGCCAAAGGCAGTCCGTTCATTAGTTTTTCGGAGGTGTGAAGTAGAGTTCGTGATGTGTTTCCAGATCTGACATGATTGATCCCGGGAAAGAAGTTCATCATGATAGGCTGGCAGGACCCGTAGGCGTCCACCCCCCGCCAGTTCGAATTCCGTGCCTTGGTTGAGGGTGAACACGCCCTCGGTGAATTCATGGTCGCGCAGGTCAAGCAGACAAGCGAACTTGCGAAACGCGCCGTTGTTGAGAAAGAACCGAACTTTTCGACGTGGGCTTTCCTGGGGGAGTTTGTCGTTGAACTCAAACAAGAGCGTCCGCAGGGTTTCAAACTCTGCGGTGTGATCAGGGTGGGCGTGGGTGAGAACGACGTTGTGGATGTCGCAGGCCCGGCCGCCGGCCGCGTAAAAATTCTCGAGAAAGGAAAAGCCCGGATCGATGACGGTGCCGTGCCCTTGGTGCCACAGGAAATAGCCCCCGCCTCGGTGGCGCTCGTCGTCCTGCGACACCGGCAACGCCGGCGTGTAGGAGTTCCATTGACGCAACACCATCAACAGGGATCGATCGGCTACAAGGCGGGACTCCGGCGAAAGGAAATCCGCCTGCTTCGCTTCAAACTCCTCTTTATTTTTCAAATAAGCTTCAGCCTGCTGGCCCATTCGGCTACGAATGAAACCGATGATGGTGCGAAGCTCTCCATACTCGTCTTGGGTTGATGTTTCCGTGGAGATCTCTTCTCCCATCAGATCCCGCCAAGCTTGATCCGCGTTTCTACCGGCTAATTTGCATGCAACACGGAAATCTTGCTCGAATCGCTTTGGGTCCTGCTTGGCGGCTCGACCAATCAAGACAATGGCTTGGTCCTTTTCGCCTTTATTAAACAGCGCGATGCCCTTGTCGCGCATTGCTTGCAAATCCTTTGGATTCTGTTGAAGTGCTTTGTCAAACCAGAAAATGGCTTTGTCCGAGTCTCTTTTTTTGGCAAATGACACGCCTTTGTTCCGCATCGCGTGAAATAGAAGTGGATTTTGATTGAGTGCTTTATCGAACCAGGTTATTGCGAAGTCTTGATCACCTTATCCGGAAAAAAAGTATGCCCGCCCTCTTGACGGCGTCGACGTTGCTGCTTACAAGGGCGGCGCGCGTTTTAGGCAGCGGACCGTCAACTCCCTGGAAAGGCTCCTCGACGGCCCCTCGATCACCGAGGAGCTGGTGGACGTGGCGCGGGAGCTCGCCGTGATCGTCGCCCGGGGCGCCCGGGGCGAGCTGCGCGCGTTCCCCGTGGTGGAGATGGCCTTCGACCCCGTCGCCAACCTGGTGCTGCACCTGGTGTGCCCCTCGTCGGTGGACCCGGCGATCGCCGCCGAAGCCGGCGAGGCCGCGTCCTGCCTGGCCGAGGCGCTGGAGCTCACCGGCGTGCTCGCCGTGGAGTTCTTCGTCACGGGCGACGGCCGCCTGCTGGTCAACGAGCTGGCGCCCCGCCCCCACAACAGCGGCCACCACACCATCGACAGCGTCATGACCAGCCAGTTCGAGCAGCACCTGCGGGCCATCCTCGAGCTCCCGCTGGGGAGCACCGCGCTGCGCACCCCGGCGGTCATGATCAACCTGCTGGGCAGCCCCGGACACGCCGGGCCGGTGCGGTACGAGGGCCTGACCGAGAGCATGCGGCTCGAGGGCGTGAAGATCCATCTGTACGGCAAGAAACAGACCCGCCCCCACCGCAAGATGGGGCACGTGACCGTGCTGGCCCCGACCATCGGGGAGGCGCTGGAGAAAGCCGAGAAGGTGAGAGCATGGATTCAAGTGAAGACCTGAAGCGCCCCTTCGTGAGCATCGTCATGGGCTCGGACTCGGACCTGCCCGTGATGCGCAAGGCGGCCGACGCCCTCGACGAGCTGGGGGTGGCCTGGGAGCTCGACGTCGTGTCCGCCCACCGCACCCCGGAGCGGCTGTTCGAGTTCGCCGCGGGGGCCCACCGGCGCGGCGCCGCCGTCATCATCGCCGGCGCGGGGGGCGCGGCGCACCTGCCGGGCATGGTGGCGGCCATCTCGCCGCTTCCCGTGATCGGCGTCCCCATCCGGTCGAGCAACTCCATCGACGGCTGGGACTCGGTGCTCTCCATCCTCCAGATGCCCGCCGGCGTCCCCGTGGCCACCGTGGCCGTGGACGGCGCCCGCAACGCCGGGATCCTGGCCGCCCAGATCGTCTCGGTGGCCGACCCCGCGGTCCGGGAGGCGGTGCTCCGACTCAAGGCCGGGATGCGGGACGCGGTCCTGGAGAAATCCCGGAAGGTCGCCTGCCGATCGGGACAGGTGAACCCCGATGGTTGATCCCGCCCTGATCGCCCAAGCCGCCCGGCTGATCCGGGGCGGCGAGCTGGTGGCCTTCCCCACGGAGACCGTGTACGGGCTGGGCGCCGACGCCCTCGACCCCATCGCCGTGGCCCGGATCTTCGCGCTCAAGGAGCGCCCCACGTTCGACCCGCTCATCGTCCACGTGGGCGACCCGACGGAGCTCCGGCGGATCGCCCGCGCCGACGACCCCCGCGTCTCGCGTTTGACGGACGCCTTCTGGCCCGGTCCGTTGACCCTCGTGCTCCCGAAAAAGGACGTGATCCCCGGGATCGTGACGGCCGGCCTTCCCACGGTGGGCGTCCGCATGCCGGCGCACCCGGTCGCCCTCGCGCTCATCCGCGAGTCGGGCTGTCCGATCGCCGCCCCGAGCGCGAACAAATTCGGGCGGGTGAGCCCCACCCGGGCCGAGCACGTCAGTCGGTGGCTCCCGGGCGTGTCGCTGGTGCTCGACGGCGGTCCGACCTTGGTCGGACTGGAGTCGACCATCGTGACCCTGGACGAACAGGGGTTCGTCATCCTCAGGCCGGGGGTCATCACCCGCGAGGCCCTGGAGCGGTACGTGCCGGCCAGCCCCGGAAGGCCGACGACTGGCCCCGTGACCGCCCCGGGGATGTTGAAGTCCCATTACAGCCCGTCGAAGCCGCTGTACCTGCTCGGCACCGAGCCACCGTCGCTCCCCCGGGCCAGGGGCGGCTTCCTGAGCGCCGGCGGAGAAGCCTCCGGGGACTGGGGGCGGGTGGTCGTCCTCTCCCCCCGTGGCGACCTGCTGGAGGCGGCCGCCGGCCTCTTCGCCGCCCTGCACGACCTGGAGGAGGCCGACGTGGATTACCTGGTGGCCGAACCGGTGGAGGACACCGGGGTGGGCGCCGCGATCATGGACCGGCTGCGCAAGGCGGCCTGGCGCTTCGGGCCCGGGGCGACCGGCGCGTCACCGGAGGATTCCGAAGAAAGTTGAGTGCATCATGGACACGCTGCAAGCCCTCTTCGAGAACAACAGCCGCTGGTCCGACCAGATGCGGGAGCGGGATCCGCTCTTCTTCCAGAAGTTATGCGGGCAGCAGGCCCCCCGCTACCTGTGGATCGGCTGCGCCGACAGCCGGGTCCCGGCCAACGAGATCGTCGGCCTCATGCCCGGGGAGCTCTTCGTGCACCGCAACGTGGCCAACCTGGTGATCCACACCGACTTCAACTGCCTGTCGGTCATCCAGTACGCCGTGGAGGCGCTGGGCGTGGAGCACATCATCGTCTGCGGGCATTACGGCTGCGGCGGCGTCGAGGCCTCCCTGCGGCCGCCGACCCGAGGGCTCGTGTCCAACTGGCTGCACCACCTGCGGGACCTGCGCGAGGCCCACGACGCGGAGCTCCGGGAGCTGCCCGCCGAGGCCCGGGCGGACCGCCTCTGCGAGCTCAACGTCCGACGCCAGGTGATCCATGTCGCCCAGACCATGATCCTCCGGGACGCCTGGGCCGCCGGGCGCCGCGTCGCCGTCCACGAGATCGGAAGAGCGTCGTGTAGGGAAAGAGTGTAGATCTCGGTG
>CALKWH010000218.1 GCA_938004375.1 uncultured Pseudomonadota bacterium | reverse complement strand
CCACCGAGATCTACACTCTTTCCCTACACGACGCTCTTCCGATCTCCTCCTCCATTCCGGATTGTTATTTATTTTAATTATTGCCATTTCCAGCGCCGCCGGCTGCAAGAAGGACAAGAAGAAGACGACCACCCCCGAGGCGACCGTCGCCAAGTCCGAGTGCAACTGCCCGGCCATCCGCGTGTGCGCGAAGGAGGAGGCCATCGAGCGCGTGAAGAACCGCTGCGAGAAGTGGCACGCCGAGACCGCCAAGGCCGCCAACGCCGCCGCGCCCACGCTCAAGCGCGAGGAGATGTTCCTCACGCCGGTCAACCCCATCGGCATCATCCGCACCACCCGTGACGACGGCACCATGGCCTGCCGTGAGGTGGATATGAATGGGGACGGCCTCGTGGACATCCACTATTTTTACGACGCCTCCGGCGCCAACATCCTCGAGATCCAGCAGGACACGGGCCGCGACGGCATCATCGACGTGGTGCGCACCTACCGTTCGGGCGTGCTCTTCGTGGAGAAGTACAACAACGACGCCGACGAGGCCTCGTTCGAGGTCGTGAAGACCTACAACAACGGCGTCATCACCCAGATCGCCTCCCGGGTGATCAACCCGCACTCCTCCGGCCAGAAGGTCTGCCCGGGGCACAATTACTTCGAGAACTTCGACGACAAGGGCATGTTGGTCACGATCTCCTACGACACCGACTGCGACGGGCGCGTGGACTTCGTCATCAACAAGGAAGGCAAGAACACGCTGAACCTGCAACTGAAGGAGCAGGACGCCGTGATTAAATTGAAGGAAACCAAGCCCGCCACGCCCTGACCGTCCACCCTGACCCTGTGATCCGCAGGAGCCGCCCGTGAACCACCGAAAGCATCGCCACCTCCAGGACAAGTACCGTCTCTCCCATGAACAACTCTACCGGCGCTGCGACCCGGACGAACTGGGCTTCGAGACCACGCGGGATCTGCCCCCCTGGAACGGGACGCTGGACCAGAAGGACGCGCTCGACGCCATCGACTTCGGACTGTCGATCAAGAGCCGGGGCTTCAACATCTACGCGGTGGGTCAGCCGGGCTTCGGCAAGACTTCCACGATCCTGCGCATGGTCCGCAACCGGGCCCGCAAGGACAAGATCCCCCACGACATCTGCTACCTCTACAACTTCGAGGACACCTACGAGCCCCAGGCCGTCCTGCTGCCCACGGGCAAGGGCCGCAAGTTGGCCGAGCTCACCGAGGGACTGGCCCTCGATCTGCGCCGCGAGACCCAGCGGATCGTCATGCACCCCGCCGCCCAGCAGCACCAGCAGAAACGCGTAGAGGAGTACCGCGCCCAGATCCAGGGGATGCTCCAGGGCATGGTCGCCGAGGCCAGCTCCCTGGGCTTCGAGGTCCGCTCGTCCGACGAGCAGGGCTTCATCCCGGTGCTCGCGTACAAGGACGGCTTCGTGGCCGAGGGCGACCTGCCGGCCCTCGCCGGGGAGCCCGAGGCCGCCGAACTGCGCGAGCGGCTGGACGCCGCCGGCAACGAGCTCGAGCGCATGCTCCACGACCTGGACCGCCGCCAGCGGCAGTTGATGAAGGACCTCGTGGGTCAGATCATCGAGGACCAGCGGTCCCGCCTGGCGCCCATGGTCGAACGCCTGCTCGCCGAGCTGCGCGAGAAACTCGGCGTGAAGAACCAGATCCTGGACTTTTACTTCACCGGCCTGCGGGCCCGCTACCTCGAGAACTTCCAGCGCTTTCTCCCCCACGACGAGGAGGCGCGCGAGGAGGAGGGCCAGGCTCCCGCCAAGAGCAAGGAGGAATCCGAGGAGGAGTCCGAGTTCCTCGACGAGATGGAGATCGAGCACGACGAAGAGGAGATCCCCATCGAGTTCCGCGTGAACGTGCTCGTGGACAACAGCAAGGAGACCGCTGCGCCGGTCATCATGGAAAAGGTCCCCACCTACGCCAATCTGGTGGGCTACCTCGAGTACCAGGACAAGCTCGGCGCCTTCTCGACCAACCACACGCTGATCCGCCCCGGCGCCCTGCACCGCGCCAACGGCGGCTACCTGATCCTGCAGGCCAACGACATCCTGCTGCATCCCATGTCCTGGTTCGCCCTCAAGAAGGTGCTGCGGCACAAGGAGATCCGGATCGAAGAGATGCAGGAGGAAGGGCGCCCGCGCGTCACGGGCACGGTGCGGCCCAAGTCCGTCCCCCTGGACCTCAAGGTCATCCTGGTGGGCAACGACGACACGTACTACCTGCTGCAGAACCACGACGAGGAGTTCAACCGGCTGTTCAAGGTCAAGTCCGACTTCTCCCACGGGATGGACCGGCTGCCCGACAACATCCATGCCATGGCCTGCTTCCTGGGCCAGATCTCCAAGGAGGAGAAGTACCTGCCGCTGCACGCCCGCGCGGTCGCCCGCATCGTCGAGTACGCTTCGTACCTGGCCGACGACCAGGAGATGATCTCCAACCGCACCTCGTCCCTGATCGACCTGGTCGCCGAGAGCGACTTCTGGGCGCACCAGCGGGGCAAACGCCCGCGGTTCGTGGACGCCAAGGACGTGGAGAAGGCCCTGGAGGACCGCGCCCGCCGCCACTCGCGCATCGAGAAGCTCGCCCTGCGCGAGATCCACAGCGGCACCGTGCTCATCGACACCACCGGGGCCGTGGTCGGCCAGATCAACGGCATGGCGGTGTACGACCTGGGCGACCACGCCTTCGGCATCCCGTCGCGCATCACGGCGATCACCTACGCCGGGGACAAGGGCATCACCAACATCGACCGGGAGGTGAACCTCTCCGGGAACATCCACGACAAGGGCACCCTGATCATGACCGGCTACATCTCGGGCCGGTTCGCGCGCAACAAGCCCATGAACCTGTCCTCGTCGATCACCTTCGAGCAGACGTACAACCAGGTCGAAGGCGACAGCGCCAGCTCCACCGAACTGTACGCCCTCCTGTCCTCCCTGGCCGAGGTGCCCATCTTCCAGGGCATCGCGGTGACCGGCTCGGTCAACCAGCAGGGCTACATCCAGGCCATCGGCGGCGTCAACGAGAAGATCGAGGGCTTTTACAAGGTCTGCAAGCTCCTGGGCACCCTCGACGGCTCCCAGGGCGTGCTCATCCCGAAGGCCAACATCCGCAACCTCATGCTGCCCCGGGAGGTGGTCGAGGCCGTCAAGGACGGCTCGTTCCACGTGTTCGCCATCTCCCACATCGATGAGGGCGTGGAGATCCTGATGAACATGCCCGCCGGTCACCAGCACGAGGACGGCTCTTGGACGCCGCACTCCTTCAACGACCGGGTGGCGCGCCGCATCGAGGAGCTCTCCGAGGCCTTCCGGAAGAACCAGGCCAACGGCGAAGGGAGAGCCCAATGAGTCCTCGAGGACGCACCTCGCAGGCGTCCCCTTGGCTGGCCGCCGCGCTGGTCGTGGTCCCGCTCCTTTTGACAATGGCCTGCGCGGGACGCAAGGGTTCGGGTCCCAAGGCCCCCACTCTCACGGAACGGCTGACCGAACAGGACCTGGGCCGGACCATCACCGTCGAGGGGGTCGCCGAGAACCGCAAGGACGGCGCCGTGTTGCGCGGCGCGCACTTCGAGCTCTGGCTCCCGCAACTGACCGGCTGGCCCGAACGGGGAAACGGCCGCGTCCGCGCCACCGGACGCCTGTCCGAGGACCACGGCCGGCCGGTGTTCGTGCGTCGACCCGGGGAGCCCATCGTCCAGGGCGTCGAGGTACCGGAGGGGACAGACCTGGAAAAAGCCAGCCGTCGCTGGGTGCTCCTGGACGCCCGCTGGCAGTGGCTGCCCTGAGGCGCGCGCGCGTGTGGTCCGGCATTTTTCCCTTTTCACGGTGCGCGATGTAGGGTAAAAAGTCCCCAGTTTTTCGACAGCGTCGAAGCTGGGCAGACATGATAATTCCGGTCCGCCAGGCCGGTCGGTCCATCAGGAGAACGTGCATGCAGCTGCAATATTACGGCGAGAGCAACATGGGGCTGGTCCGCAAGAACAACGAGGACGCCTGGGGAATGCTCCCGGAGTTGAACCTCTTCATCTGCTGCGACGGCATGGGCGGGCACGCGGCCGGCGAGGTCGCCAGTCAGATGACGGTCGAGGAAATCAAGCGCGTCGTCCAGGACAATCAGGAGATGGTCAACCAATACCTCGCGGAAGGCGACAAGAGCGGCTTCTCCAAGCATGACATCCGGAAGCTGCTCGAGCAGGCCGTCCAGTCCGCCTGCATCAAGGTCTACCTCGAGGCCCAGCAGGACGACGCCAAGCGCGGCATGGGCACGACCTGCGACGTGCTGCTGATCACCCCCGAGATCGGCTTCATCGCTCACGTGGGCGACTCCCGCGTGTACCTCGAGCGCTCGGCGAAGATCCAGATCGGAAGAGCACACGTCTGAACTCCAGTCACCGAATACGATCT
>CALKWH010000217.1 GCA_938004375.1 uncultured Pseudomonadota bacterium | reverse complement strand
CCGATACCGCCGCGGCCGATCTCGTCGACGACCCGGTAGCGCCCCTCGTGCTCGCGGGTGAGCGGCCCGGGCCCCGGCGGCTCCTGCTCGCTCGCCCGCAGGGTGGCAGGGGTGGCGGGATCCGACGGCGTCGAGGGGGTCCGGGCCCCGCGGTAGGCGGCGGCATCGGCGATGAAGGTGTCGGCGTTGGCGACCTGCTCGCACTCGGCCGAGCGCATCCGCTGGGTGTCGGGGATCCGGTACGTGTCCGAGAACTGCGGCGTGCGGGCCGGGCTGTCCGGCCGGCCTGGGCCGGGCGCCGAACCCACGCCGGGCACCGATCCGGCGCCCCCCATGGGGAGCGTGCCGCGGGGCGTCGGGGAACTTTCGTCGTGGGGATCCGTCGGAGGCTGGCTCATGGAACGGGTTCGAGATCCTTTCCGGACCCAGATTAGGACTCCTCGGGATCCGAATCCAGCAGAATGTTCTCCAGGAGCGACGCCTGGAGGATGTGGATGGCCTGACCGTCGACGCGGATGGCCCCCGCCTTCTCGAGCTGGGCGAAGGTGCGGCTCAGGCTCTCAGGGCGGATCCCGAGGTAGTTGGCGATGTCCTTCTTGGGCGCCGGCAGGACCACACGCGCGGCCGGGCCGTCCCCCTGCGGCGCGGCGCGCACGACCCCCAGCAGGTAGCTGGCGACCCGTGTGACCGCGTTCCGGTGCCCATGGGAAGCGATCATGTCGGTGAACTCGTGGAGCTTCCCGTACAACTGGCCGATCAGGCGCCAGGCCAGTTGCGGATCCCGCTCGACCATGGAGATCAACTGCGCCCGGGGGAAGCTCAGCGTGAGGCTCTCCTCGGTGAACAGGCAGTTCGCCGGATAGGGGAACCCCATGAAGACGGCGGCCTCGGCCAGCAGCGCGGGCGGCGAGAACAGGTGCAGCGTCTTGGCGGTGCCGTCGGGCAGCGTGCGGTAGATCTGGGCGCCCCCCGAGACCAGAGCGTCGAGGCGGCAGGCCTTGTCCCCGGCCAGAAAGCCGTGCTCCCCGCGCTCGTACTGCAGGAGCATGGCGGCCGAGGTCAGGGTCTCCAGGTCCTCGTCGGTGCACTGCGAGAACAACGGCACCCGCTGCAGGTACGACCGCAGGGCCGCGGGCTTGGGGCGCAGGGTCTTCATCCGAGCTTTTCCTTGATCTCCAGAAGGCCGGTGCGGGCCACGAAGTCGTACTGCCCCTCCACGACGACCGAATCCCCGGTGATGTTGTCCAGCGCCGTTCCGCGGAACAGCACGGCGCTCTCGTCGTTCTCCATGCGGGTGATGTTGTCGAGGTAGACGGTGAAGCGGACCTTGCGCTCGCCGAGCTCGCACAGGAACTGGACGGGCAGCTGGGTGATCTCCTTGGCGGCCTGGAACGAGTCGATCCGCGGCGTCCGCATCCACAGATCTTTCTTGTCGGGGCCGTCGTAGATGCGGAACAATTGATCCCGCTTGTCGAAAAAGTCCTTGGTGCTCACGGAACCGCTCCTTGGAGACGCTTGTTTTTTACATGATAACGGGGCGGAAAAGCAAGCTGTTGCTTGCGCCCGCGCGACTTCAGACGAGGATGGAGATGGGGCCGGACTCGACGCGGCACTCGGGGCAGCAGATGCGGCAGCCCTCGACCTGGGGATACAGCCAGTGGGCCGCGCGCAGGGCCTCGTAGCTGGTCCGGAACTCGCCGACGAGGACCACGGTCTCGCGCTTGGGAAAGACGACACAGCCGTTCTGGTGGAGCTCGTGGTTGCCGTCGCAGGAAGGGTGGGTGTCGATGAAGTAGCGCATGGAAGACCTCCATCTGAAGCGGTAAAAGTGTCTTGTAAGGTCAGGTATAGCTGACCCGTTTTGGCGATGCAATCCGAAAGTTGGAGGGGAACCGAAATATTTTTGCACAAAGTTCAACCAGCCTGGAAAATTCCAATTCAGTTGATTTTCCGACCCGCCCTGTGATGATCTTTCAGAAGCTTGTAATTCACAAACTAAGTCACTATGCGTGTTCTTTGTCTTCCCGGAAGAGCCCCCACTTCGCGAAGAACCAGTCGTTCCACAGAAGCGGGATGATCCACCAGAAGTTCCAGACCAGGGATTCACCGTGGATGAAGCGCGAGGCCATGTCGGTCATGTGGGAATTTCCCAGCGCCCAGCGGCCGAAATTGCCGTAGTAGAAGATCACGTACAGCACGACGCCGGCGACGAGCACGCCCACGGTGCGCAGGGCAAAGGCGGCCCAGGAATCGCGGTCCGCCAGGGGCACGCGATCCTCGAAGTAGTGGTGCCACACCAGGAACGGGATGAGCATGAAGCCGGCGATCTCGGCGGCGTGGTACCACAGGAACCGCAGGTATTCGGCGTCGCCGGGCGCGGCGGCCTTGAGCTGGCGGATGGTGTCGGCGCCGACCCACAGCGGAATGATCTGCACGCACAGGATCGCCATGGCGTACCCGATGCCGAAGACGCCGATCATGGAGACGAAGCCCTTGAGCGGCTGCGGCAGGCGGATCAGGCTCCAGGGCTTGCCGCGCCACACGTTGGCCGTCATGAACAGCGCGATGATGGACCACTCCCACCAGCCGAACACCCAGTGCAGGTGCGCGGTGCCGTTGATCTTCCCCCACCAGGGCGTGTTCATGCCGAACGACGTGCCGAGAGCCTGGCCGTAGACGCCACCCCAGAACGGGACGATCAGCGCGACGAAGAAGAACAGCGTCACCAGGGAGGTCCAGCCCAGCTCGGCGAAGCCCGCCTGGGGCTGCTCGAGGTTGCTCGGGCGGATGGGCCACTTGGCGAACAGGATGGTGACCACCGGATAGGTGAAGAACCCGATGAGCACGAAGGACACCAGCGCGCTCTGGGCGAAGTGCTTGGCCTTCATGGCCTCGACCGACAGGGCCTGGCCCGAGGGCAGGATCGCCTGGCCGGTGCGGGCGAGCTCGTCGAGGTTGGACTGGGAGAGGAAGTTGAAGCCCAGGCCCAGCACCCGGTAGAACACCACGTGGATCACGAAGAGCGTCACCAGGAAGTTCACGACCGTGAGGACCACGCCCTTGAGCGGCTGCCGCAGCTTCGCGAACGGCCAGTCCCCCAGCAGCATGTGCTGCCACAGGCCCACGAGGATCATGACCGCCAGGTACATGACGAACGGGTACGGGAAGGTCTTGACCGGTCCGCGCGGGTCGGCGAACAGGAACCAGGTCGCCCACCCGAGGAACAGGAAGACGCAGAATGAGATGATGCCGGTGAGCGGCTGGCCGAATCGGGGTTTCGCGTGGTCGGACACAGGGCACCTCCAGGGAGTTGGCGCCGGAACCTACAGGCAAACCCTTACGTCTGCAAGCCGAAACTTACGGGTTTTTCACGATTTATTTTTCACGATTATTTCTTGTCTTCGGGGGGGATGCCTTCGACGACCTCTTCGATGTCGACGAAATCTTCGTCGAGCGAATCGGTATCGATGGGCTTGGCCTGTTTTCTCTTGGCCTCGTTCACCTTGGCTTCGAGCTCGCTCTCGCGCATCAGGGTGTCCGGTTTCATGTCGGCGGGGTACGCGACGGTCCGCGAGCTCATCATGTCGTCGGGGTTGAAGGGATCGGTCGGGTCAAAGGTCATGAATCACCTGTGCTGTCCCGCTGAGGGCGCTACCGGCTCCGGGTCGTGCGGTCTCCAGCGGAATCCGGAGAACATACCCGAATCCTATCGGCCACGCCATCCCCCGGTTTAGAAAAAAGTTCGGACCCATTTCCGGCCGTGTTTCTGGCGTGCAACCGGCGGCGGTTTGGGGTATATTCCGCGTCGCCGCTGGCGGAAAATGTTTTCCGTGGCGAAGAATAATGGTTGATTTTCACCGTCTGGGACCCGGGTGTTGATGTGGTCGACTATCAACAGACCTCCGATGAGCTTCTGATGGCCGCCTGCGCCAAAGGAGACGAGAGAGCCTTCAGCGAGCTCGTCGGGAGACATCAGCGCTGGGCGTATCGGTTCGCGTGGAAGATGGTCCGCAACTCCGACGCCGCCTGGGACGTGACCCAGCAGGCGTTCGTGCGGGTGTTCAACAACGTGCAGTCTTTCCGCCAGGACTGCTCCTTCTCCACGTGGTTCCGAAGGATTTTATACAATCTGTCCATTGATTACTGGCGCACGCTCCGGCGGCGGACCGAAACGGAGTACCAGGACGAGGTCGCGGTGGACGACCAGAAGGCCGACGGACACAACGGTTTGTGTTACCGCCCGCTGGGGCCGGAGAAGCTGGCCCGCCGCAAGGAAGTCATTCAGGTATTGGAAGAAGCCATGGATACGTTGAGCCTGGAACACCGCACCGCCATCGTCCTGCGCGAGGTCGAGGGCCTCTCGTACGAGGAGATCGCCGAGGTCATGGAGTGTCCGCGCGGGACCGTGATGTCGCGGTTGCACCACGCCCGCAAGAAGCTGGTCGCCGCCTTGCAGGAGCACGGCTACCAGGGGTCGGAGGTGTGAGATGACGCGGGTAAACACGATACCCGAGGAGCTGGTGTCGGCCTATCTCGACGGTGAATGCACGCCCGAGGAGCGCGAGCGGGTCGAGCGCGCGCTCGAGGCCGACCCCGAACTGCGCGCCCTTTTGGGAAACCTGCGCGAGCTGCGCGGGCTGCTCCAGGAGTCCGGCGTCGAGCCCCCGGGGTTCCGTCCCGTGGATCTGGGCGCCATCGGCTTCGGAGCGCCCCAGGCCGCCGCGCCCCAGGCCGCCGTCCACGCCGCCAACGGGTCGCCCACCGGCGCCATGCTCCAGATCGATCGCGAGACGCTCCAGAGCCTGCTCGCCGACCGCGACCGCCTGCACCACCGCTCGCTGCGCACCATCGCCTGGACGGCGGCCATCTCGGGCATCGCGGGCATGGCCGTGGCCCTGCTCGTGGGCGGCTTCTTCTTCTGGAGCGCGTCGAACCGTCAGCAGCCGCCGCGGGTGAAGGTCGTGACCCCGCCCCAGATGGTGCAGAACGCGCCGGTGACGTCGCCGCAGGATCCCCAGGTCGCGCCCGTCGGGGTCAAGACCCCGATGATCGAACCCGCGCCCGAGCTCGAGGCCCTGACCATGGCCGCGAACTCGTGCATCATCGAGAACATCAACTCGTCCGACGACATCAACACGGCGGTCTTCCAGATCCCGGACGCCGACGGCGAGATGATCACGGTCATTTGGCTCACCGGCCTCGACGCCGGCAGCACGATTTAGGAGGCATGGCTCCATGCGCAGACTCACTCTCCCTCTCCTGGCGACCCTCATGCTGTGCACGGCGGGGCTCGTCGCGTCCCCCGCCGCCGCGCAGGAACCGCGCGGCACGACCGACGCGACCGACGACGGGGCCGTGCGCTGCAAGGTCTACTCCATCGCGGCCCGGGAGGCTAAGGCGCCGCTCCCGAAGGAGCTGGTCGAGTTCAAGGACATCTTCTCCAAGATCCCGTTCAAGGCGTACGGCAGCTTCCAGTTGAAGCAGAGCTCCGAGGTCGTCCTGACGGCCCAGAAGACCGGCAAGACCAAGCTCGCGGGCAACCTGGTGATGACCACCAAGCTCATCGAGAAGATCCTCGAGGGCAAGAACAAGGTCCGCTACCGCATCCAGATGCAGATCCAGAAGGAAGAGCCCGGCAAGACGCCCCGCACCGAGGTGCTGCACAACATGACCATCAAGCTCGCCGCCGAGAAGCCCATGTTCGTCGCCGGCCCCAAAGAGAACGATGACACCCTGGTCATCGGCCTGATCTGCAAGTAACGAATGATCCGAAAAATCCTGTTGATCGGCGCGGGAATCCTGGCCGCCCTGGCGGTCGCCGCCGTGCTGATCGTGCCCAGGTGGGCCGACCGCACCGCCACGCGCCAGCTCGAATCCCTGGCCCGCGCCTGGGGGCTCGTGGTCCTCGCCGGGGACGTCGACGTCGGTTGGCGGGACATCACGGTGAAGGACCTGCACCTGGTGGCGCCGGGCTTCTCGGCGAAGGTGCGCCGCGTGGTCCTGCCGAACTGGAAGCTCACGCGTTTCTTCACCCCGTCGATCCGCGTGGACGAGATCCGGGTCGACGGCGTCGTGGTCGAGGGCGAGCTCCCGCCGTCGTTCCGCAAGCGACGTTCGCAGGGCGTCGCCGGGCTCGGGGGACGGCGCGTCGCCTGGCGCAGCGTGGTCGTGCGCGGCCTGGCGGTGGACCTCGAAGACGGCGACTTCCGCCTGACCACCCAGGACGGGAACTGGCGCTTCTCCCGCGACGCAGGCGGCCAGCTCGAGGTCACCCAGGTCAAGCTCAAGTCGCCTTTTTTACCCGTTTACTTCATCGACGAGGTGTCGGTGGCTACCACCGCCGCGCACCAGATCGACGCGGTCAAGCTCTCGGGCCTGGTGTGGCCGTTCTCGAAGGACTTCGAGCTCCACATGGCCTCGGCGCTCCTGAGGCCCGAGGCCGACGGCCGCCTGGCCTTCGACGTGCAGGGCCGCTTCCTGCCGGACCGCGGCACGCTCACCGCCACGGGCAGCTACGACCGCCGCACCGGCCGGCTCTCGTCCCACGCCGAGCTCACGGGCGCCTGGGCCGGGCTGCTCATCCCCGAGATCGTCCCCGTGCAGCACCGCGAGGCCGCCCGCTTCTCGGGCAAGGTCGACCTGACCCGCGAGGCCGGCGTCTCGGACGTCACCGCCACGGGCACCCTCACGGGCGTCACCGTGTTCCACCCCCGCATCGCGGCCGAGCCCCTCAGCGACCTGGGCGCCACCTTCCACCTCGCCGCCCGCCACGACGCCGCCGCCGGCCTGCTCGACGTGCCCACGCTCCGCTTCGCCCACGGGCGGCTCACGGCCACCGCCTCGGCGCGCCTGAAAAAGGATCCCGCCACCGGACGCTGGCAGGTGGGCGCAGACCTGACCGTGCCCCCCCTGCCCTGCGCCGACGCCGTGGCCGCGTTCCCGCCGGCCCTGGTCCCCAACCTGCGCCAGCTCAAGCTCGGCGGCACCGTGGACGGCCGCCTGCGCGTCTTCATCGACTTCGCCAAGCTGGCCACCGAGGACGCGACGCTCACCGGCAAGATCAACCTCGACGGCTGCCGCGTGCTCGGCGCGCCCCCTCCGCTGCGCGCCACCCGCCTGCTCCACGACTTCGCCTTCACCGCGGTCGAACCCGGCGGCCAGCGGGTCACCGTCGAGGTCGCCGAGGACAACGAGTGGACGCGTCCCCTCGAGGAGATCTCGCAGCACATGGTCTCGGCCGTGCTCACCACCGAGGACGGCGCCTTCTGGCGGCACCACGGCTTCATCACCTCCGAGTTCGCCACCGCGCTGTCCCAGAACCTGCGCGCGGGCAAGTTCAAGTACGGCGCGTCGTCGATCACCATGCAGATCGTCAAGAACGTGTTCTTCGAGCGCAGAAAGACGCTCTCGCGCAAGCTCGAGGAGCTCTTCTTCACCTGGTACGTCGAGCAGGTGGTGCCCAAGCCGCGCCTGATGGAGATCTACCTGAACATCATCGAGCTGGGCCCCGAGGTCTACGGCGTGCCCCGCGCGGCCCAGCATTTCTTCAATAAAAATCCGCTGGACCTGACCGTGCGCGAGAGCGTCTTTCTGGCCTCGCTGCTGCCCTCGCCCAAGCGCCGCTACGCCTTCTACTGCAACCAGTCCGTCCCCGACTGGTGGAACCGCGCGCTGGACCGCCTGCTGGCGATCATGCGCAAGCGCAACCGCATCACCCAGGAAGAGTACGACGCCGCCATCGCCGAGACGATCACCTTCGACCCCGTCGAGTACACCACCCGCGACGAATGCCACCGGCTCATCCGCCGCTACCAGGGGAAATAGGTTCTTCTTTTTCCTTGCCGTTGTTGGGAGTGCGCAAGCTCTGCTTGCGCAACTTCAAGGGACGTTCACGACTTCGACAGCAGTTGCTTGATCTCGTCCAGGTACGTGTAGCCGTCGGCGCTGTCCAGGGCCGTCTCGCCGAGGTCATCCTTCACCGCGGGGTCGGCGCCGTGCTCGAGCAGCCAACGGATCATGGCGAGGTCGCCGTTTTCGGCCGCGTACATCAGCGGGGTCTGGCCGTTCTTGTCCCTGGCGTTGGGGTCGGCGCCCGCGCCCAGCAGCAGCTCCGCGACCTCGAGGGTGTCGGAGTCGGGGGTCTCCTCCTCCTCGAACGGCAGCCGGTGCAGCCCCGTCCGGCCGTCGGCGTCGGCCAGGGTCGCGGCCGCGCCGTGGGCAAGGTGGAACGGCACGGCCTCGGTGTCGGCGGACTCGACGGCCTCGAAGAAGAGGCGCGCCCGCAAATCCATCGCCGGGCGGCCCGCGCGCAGTCGCTCCCGCAACCGGCCGGCCAGCTCGACGAGGCCGGTGACCAGGCGCTCCACCTGCGGGGGTGTCACGACAGGACACCCCTCGGCGAAGCCCTCGTAGCGGACGTACACCTCGTCGCCCCGGAGCTCGACCTCCCCGAACCACCCGATGGTCGCCGCCCGATACGCCTCCAACTGCGCCTCGACCCAGGCCACCTCGGCGTCCGGCACCGCGCCCACGACTGGCAGCGGCGTGCGCAGGACCAGTCCGCCATAGCGCCCGTTGGACAACGAGCCGTCGACGTACACGTCGCCGAACCGCCCCAGCAGGCGGACCAGCGGCAGTTCATGGTCGAACGCCGAAAAGCCGAAGCCCAGCGCGCCGGCCTCCTGCTCCAGGTCCAGCAGCGCCTTCCGCTGCCGCGCCCTCCCCACGAGCACGGCGTAGAAAAAACGCGGCGCCGAGATCAACGCCAGGATGATGATGCGGAAAACTTTCATGCGCGCTCCTTCCGGTCGGTTTTGCTTCAGGCAGTATTTTTTACCCGGTCATCAGCCGCATGTCAACGCGCACGTCACGTCCCACGCCGAATACATCATCTTTCAGGCCAAATACAGCCTCAACCAGCAGCACGTCCTCGTCGTCTCCGGCCACCGCGGCGGCATGACGAGCCGACAACCGTTCGCGGATCGCTTGCCCTGAATTCATGTGCTTGACATTCGCTTCAAGTCGTGGAAAGTTTGTTTTTCAGAGGCCATTTCGTACACAAAGGTTACTGGTTATTTTGAAATTGAGGTGGATTATGTTTTTGAAAAAGAAAATCCAATTTCTCTTTATTTTCGCATGTGTCGCCATTGCTTGCGAAACGAAGACTAAGTCAGTGGATTCCTGTGGGGACGGTTTCCTGGATCCCGGCGAAGCTTGCGACGGCAGCCAGATGAGTGCCTCGACGTGTATGGAGTTAGGCTATTATGACCAGACGGAAACTTTAACCTGCCAGGCTGACTGTACATTCGACCTGTCAGTGTGTACTGGAGGACGCTGCGGAGATGGAATCCTCCAGGCTGGAGAAGGGGAAATTTGTGACGGAGGAAACCTTGCGGGAAAAACCTGCGAATCATTAGGGTACTATGGGGGTACCCTGGTTTGCAGCAGCATATGCCAATACGACCTTTCCAATTGCGCTGGTTTCGGCATTTGCGGCGATGGTGAAATTCAGGCTGGAGAGGAGCAATGCGATTCTGACTCACTGGGTGGCGCATCGTGTTTAACGTTGGGCCTTGGTTATTCCGGTGGCCAACTTGCCTGCGGAAACGACTGTAATTATGATGTATCGGGTTGTATCAGCGCAGATAATTGCGGAAACGGCCATCTCGAAGAAGGAGAGCAATGCGATACGGATGAAATGAACGGGCAAACGTGCACTGGTCTTGGCTATTACGGTGGGACCCTCTCCTGCGACGGCACCTGTCGATTCAATTTAACAAGTTGCATACTATTTGGATATTGCGGTGATGGTTTAATACAGTCTAGCCAAGGTGAAACCTGCGACGGCTTTGAACTAGGCGACACAACCTGCGAGGAACTCGGATTTCATGGTGGAACTTTGATGTGCAGTGGAGACTGCCGGTTTGATGTAGCATCCTGCGCCGCAGTCGGAAAATGTGGTGACAGCATCATCCAGTCGAACTTCAGTGAGGTATGTGACGGCAGCGAACTAGACGGTGAGACTTGTGATTCCTTGGGCCTTTTCGGAGGAACCCTTCAATGTGGCTCCGATTGTCTATTCAACACAAGCGCTTGCGGAAATTGTGGTGACGGTATTATTCAAACAAGTTATGGCGAGCAATGCGATGGGTTGTTTTTAGATGGAAAAACCTGTGATTCCCTAGGCTTTTTTGGAGGTACCCTTCTTTGTGGGTCCACCTGTCAATTCAATACTACTGCTTGTGGACGCTGTGGTGATAACATTATACAGTCAAGTTATGGAGAAGAGTGCGACGGCACAGAGTTAAATGGTACCAACTGCTTGGATTTCGGATTCAGCGCAGGCAATGTAGCATGTCTGGCTAGTTGTAATTATGATTTGTCTGGCTGTCGGTACGTTTTTTCACATATTTCTGCTGGTAGCACACACACCTGCGGGCGAAAAACAGACGGTTCACTCTGGTGTTGGGGAACTAATGGTTATGGTCAACTCGGGATCGGCAACACTTCCGATAGGTGGTCTCCCACACAAGTGGGCATCGGCACAAATTGGATCGATGTGACCACTGGGTATTCGCACACATGCGGGAGAAAGACCGATGGCACTCTTTGGTGCTGGGGAATTAATGGTTATGGGCAACTCGGCATCGGGAATACGACGCAACAGATTTCCCCTGTGCAGGTAGGGACTGAAACTAATTGGAGTGAAGTGACTGCAGGCCAGACGCATACCTGCGCTCGCTTGACCGATGAAACTAACAGGCTATTTTGCTGGGGAAGAAACACCTTTGGGCAACTCGGTAACGGAAATACAACTCAGCAAACATCACCAGTCCAAGTGATTATCGGCTCGAATTGGACTGAAGTGACTGCAGGCGGGAACCATTCCTGCGGAAGAAGAACCGACGGCTCTATCTGGTGCTGGGGATACAATTTAAATGGACAACTCGGTATTGGGAATTCGACCGACCAGTCATCACCAATCCAGATTGGAATCCTCACCAATTGGAGTGAAATCAATGCTGGTGGCGTACACACCTGCGGGAGAAGAAACGATGGGACATTGTGGTGTTGGGGTAATAACGATCGGGGACAACTCGGGATCGGCAATACAACCCAACAGAATTCACCTGTTCAGGTTGGTTCTTTCACGAATTGGAGCGGGGTAAATGCTGCTAGTGATCATACTTGCGGGAGAAAAACCGACACTACACTTTGGTGCTGGGGATGGAACATCGATGGGCAACTCGGTATTGGGAATACGACCGACCAGTCTTCACCCGTCCGGGTGGGCTCTGGAACGAATTGGAGCGGGGTATCTGGCGGTTCTTACCATACCTGCGGGCAAAAAAACGATGGTTCATCCTGGTGCTGGGGAACTAATGGTAATGGGCAACTCGGCATCGGGAATACGACTTGGCAGTTATCCCCCGTCCAAGTGGACTAATCCATTCTTAGTGCGATCACTGCGGGATCACGCAGGCGGACAGGTCCCGGCTTCAGTCGGCGGTGCAGGTGAGGGAGCAGGTCACGCCCTCGGCGGGTAATTGGCTGGCGGAGAAATGGGCGCCGCCCACGCCGGCGCCCACTGGCACTTCAACGACGCCCCCGACCGCCGCTGGACGATGTACGTCGGCGTCCAGGGCGTGGCCATGAAGGACTTCTCCTTCTTGGACGACGCCGGTGACGGCACGTGGAGCGCGCTCGTGTACGCCCCTGTCGGGCTGCACTACCTGGGCGCTTCGGGGTTCACGTTCTCGATCGAGGCCGCCGCCTACGCCGGCGAGCGCCTGAAGTACCCCGTGATCCCCTGGCTCCAGCTCGCCGTCGGATGGCACTTCTGACCGTTCCTGACACCACGCCGCCGCGACCGCGAACGCGCGGGAAAGATGGGGGTCAGGGCGTGGTTCCGGTCTTTACCAGATCGGATTCGGCGACGCACACCGAGTACCCGACGCGCCACCAGGGATCATACCGGAAGAGCTGGCGGTAGCCCTTCGCGAGGCCGAATTCGTCCATGAAGTAGGTGCGCTTTTTGACGATCCCCACCCGGGGACCATGGGGGCAGGCGTGCAGCCAGGTGCCGGCCTCCACCACGACGCTTCGCGAGGATCCCCATCCTCCCGTGGCGCCGTAACCAATCGTTCCCGTGTGCATCGAATGCGGGATTGGTTTGAGCTCCGTGTTTTTCACCCACCCCTGAATGCGGTACTCCTTCTCGTCGAGCACCACGAGGACATGCTCTTTCTCCTCTCTGATGACCCGGACACGGCGATTCCAGGTGGCCACGTCATTCTCATGGACCCAGGCCAGTCGGGTTCCGGAGGGCCTGTCCAGGATCCCTGTGCTGTTTCGGAGCAGATGGGTGACTCTGGTATTCCTCGCGGGGATGGTCTCCGGGTCAAACACCCAGGTCACCTGGGACACGGGCAGCCGGCCCGAAAAATGGACCCCCTCGCGGTGGTGCCTGAACAGCCAGAATCCGTCCCGGCGCCGCCTCCAACGCCCATCCACGGAGGGATGGACGATGATCCCCGCTTCGGAGGCGGAGGGCTCCCGGTCCTGCCAGAGCTTCAGGGGAGCCACCGGGGTCGGCTGCAGGGCCCCGAGGGGAAAGTACGCGGCCAGACGCACCTCGTGGGAATCCAGAATCACCCGCACCGATTCCGGGTGCCGTTGAAGAACCACCAGGAGCCGGCGTTCCCCGGGGGACGCCGGGTCGGCATCGTCCGAACGAAGGACGGGTCTTCCCCTGCGCACCCAGGACGCCCTCGAGATGGAAAGAACGTGGGTCCGCAAGGGAAATCGCTTTTCATAACCATCGGCCAGGGCCTCCTGGACGGGGACCTCCGGATCGTCGGTCATCACCAGGGGCTCGAAGGAGACCGTCGGAGCCCGGTGCGGTGGAGGGTGAGGAAGCCGCGGGGGACCGGATCCGGCGCCGGATCCGCACGCCAACCCCGCCGGAAAGAGGCACAGGCAGAGGGCGAAACACCATCCGGGGCGGGGGCGCGAGCGGAACATCAGGCATTTCCTTTCCGGGTTTCCTGCGAGGGACCGGGGGCCAAGATCACCCACCCGGGTTCGCAGGCACGACCGTATACGTCACAGGTCGGAACAACTGGCCAGTTCTTGTGTGCAAAGTGGTGCAACGGTCAGGAGGCGTGCTCCTCCCGGACCGCCCGCGGTGACCAACCGCAAACTTGCGGGGATCGTCGAATCGGTGGTATCAGATCGCCCCATGGACATCCCACGCATCTTCACCATCTCCGAGAGCGCCCATCGTATCCACAACCCTTTCACCCCCGAGAAGCTGGCCACCCTCGGCGCGGCGCTGCGCCTGGCGCCCGGGACCCGGGTGCTCGACCTGGGGAGCGGCTCCGGCGAGATGCTGTGCACCTGGGCGCGGGACCACGGAATCGTCGGCACCGGCGTCGACCTGAGCCCGTTGTTCACCGGGCAGGCCCGGCTCCGCGCCGCGGAGCTCGGCGTCGCCGACCGGGTCACGTTCCTTCACGGGGACGCCGCGGGGCACGTCAGCGACCAGAAGGTCGGCCTGGCCGCCTGCGTCGGCGCCACCTGGATCGGGGGCGGCGTGGCCGGCACCTACGAGCTGCTGAAGCGCAGCCTGCAGCCCGGCGGCATCATTTTAATCGGCGAGCCCTACTGGCGGCAGCTGCCGCCCACCGAGGAGGTCGCCCGGAAGTGTGAGGCCAAGGCCACCTCGGATTTCCTCGTGCTCCCCGAGCTCCTCGCGTCGTTTCGCCGCCTGGGCTGCGACGTGGTCGAGATGGTGCTGGCCGACGAGGACGGCTGGGACCGGTACGAGGCCGCCAAGTGGCTCACCATGCGCCGCTGGCTCGACGCCAACCCCGACGACGACTTCGCCCCCGAGGTCCGGGCCAACCTGACCACCGAGCCCGAGCGCCACGCCGCCTACACCCGCGAGTACCTGGGCTGGGGGGTGTTCGCGCTGATGCCGTTGGCGTGAACGGCAGGAAAAGTCCATGACCAGGAACTGAACCCAGGCAAGGGTTACCACTGCGTCCTATGGGATGTATGGCTGGAACAGATGAAAAATATCCGACGAACCGCTGTTCGTCCGTCCGTTGAGGTTGCCGTTGGTGGTGCCGACGATGAACAAATTGCCCGTGGTCCCGCTGGTGGAATCCGTCGCGATTCCGTTGCCGACTTCGTTGCCGGAGGTCCCCCATTGCCTAGACCACAACTTGTTGCCGCTGGAATCGAATTTCGTCAGGAAGATATCCTCCCCTCCGGCATGAGGATTGCCGTCCAGCGCGCCGGCGGTTTTTCCGGTGACGTAAAAATTCCATCCAAACAGATCTGCGACCAGTCCATATGCATTGTCATCGGCGGTGGTGCCATATTGGCGAGTCAACACAAGACCTCCATCACTGTCGAATAGCCTCAATAAAATGATGTCGGAACCGCCAATCTTCGTCAGTCCGGGCATGGCGCCATACGAATATCCAACGATCGTGACGTGATTGCCCGTGTGGCTGATGCCTCGCGCATACTCATTATTCGTGCCGCCGGAACTGAATTGTTTGGTCCAACTGCGGTTCCCGGATGGTGAATACTTGGTTACGAACACATCATTGCCGCCACCCCAGGTCTGACTATGAAGCGATCCCCAGACCTCCCCCGTGATCACCACATAGCCGGTGCCGAGGTTCACCGCGACGGCCCGCCCGTAGTCCGCCGAAGCCGTTCCTTGCTGTATGGTCCACTGATGGGTGCCGTTGGAATCGTACTTGGTCAGGAAGATATCCGCGTTCCCGGCGGAGGTCTGACCGTTGAGCGCGCCGCGGGTCATGCCGGTGACGTATGCGTTGCCGGAACTGTCCACGGCCACTCCATACGCGGTATCTTCATCGGTAGTTCCCCATTGGCGTGTCCAGAGTTTCGATCCATCGGCGTTATATTTGGTCAGAAAAATATCAAAATTGCCTGCAGCGGTCTGCCCGTCCAACGCTCCAGCGGTTCTGCCGGCGACAAAGACATTTCCTGACGAATCCACTGAAACACCATAGCCAGTGTCCAATGCGCTCGTGCCCCATTGCCTGGTCCAGACCTTCGCTCCGTTTCTGTCGTACTTGATCAAAACAATATCGGTATTTCCGAAGAATGATTGACCATCCAACGAGGAGGATGCCGCCCCGGTCACATACACGTTGTAATTGGCGTCGAGCGCGATGGCATAGCCATAATCAAATTCTGATGTTCCCGACAAATCCGTGGTTCTGCAAGTGCCATCGGCCAAGCCGCAAAGTCCACTGCAAGCAGGCGTGCCGAAAAATTTCTGTCGGGAAATGCAGTTGGTCCCAAGAGGCAATTGCCCGTCGCATTCCTCGTAAGAACTCTGGCGGACACCATCTCCGCAATAACCCCCGCAATTGTCGAAATTGAAATTGCAATTCGTACCGCACGAGAGGGTTCCCGGATATCTCCCCTGCAGTTCGCAGTCCTGGCCGTCAAGGTTTCCGCCGTCACACTGCTCGAAGGAGGATTGCAGCACCCCATCCCCGCAGATGCCGTCGCAAGCGGTGGTGTCAAAAGAACAGTTGCCGCTGCACGCCAAGGTCCCCGGATGATACCCCAGGCTCACACAGGATTGGGCGTTCAGGTCTTCTCCGTCACAGACCTCACCGAAATTCGTCTGAATGGTCCCATCCCCGCAGGAACCGAAGGCGAGGCAATTTTCCGCAAAATATCGGCAGTCCTGCGTACAGAACAGAGTCCCACCGTAATAGCCCAGGCTTTGACAACTATTGCCGTTCAAGTTGAATCCATCACAATCTTCATGACCGACCTGAACGGTCGCGTCGCCGCATCTTCCGGCCGAAATGCAGTTGCTGATATCATAAGATGAACAATCGGCTCCGCAAGCCAATTGACCGCCGTAGTAGCCCAACAATTCACAGGATTGGCCATTCAAATTGCTCCCATCGCAAACTTCTCCGTCGTCTTCCTGAATGGAACCATCCCCACAACGCCCAGCCAACTCACAAGAGGACAGATCCAATTCGCAATTCGTTGTGCACGTCAGAACCCCTCCATAATACCCAAGGCTCAGACAGGTCTGGTTCCGGAGGTCGTCCTGGTCACATTCCTCGCTTCCACTCGCCAAACCGTTCTGGCAAATCGGACTGCAAAGGCTCGGATTGCTGTCGACGCAATCCCATCCGGCTTCGATCTGACAGGTGGAGGAACATCCATCGTTGTCGTTCGGGTTGGAATCGTCACACTGCTCCTCGCCCTCCACATACCCGTTCCCGCACGAATTCGAACAGCCGTCCGTGTTGAAAGTGCAGTCAGCATCACATGTGAGAGTTCCGCCACCGAACCCCAGGCTTTGACAAGTCTGTCCGCTCAGAAATATGCCGTCGCATTCCTCTCCGTCCGTGGCGTTTACCGCGTCGTCACCGCAGCGCCCGCCACAGCCCGAGCGGTCGAACAGGCAGTCGGAGCCGCACGTGAGCGTCCCGAGCATATTGTAATGACCCAGGGACGCACAGGTGTGGTCCCCGATCGTGGAGTCGCACTCTTCTCCGGGGTCCAGAAAACCGTCACCACATGTCTTGGTGATCGTGGTCTTCGTTTCACAGCCCCAACCGACGACCAGCATGGAAATGGCAATGATTGATTTTTTCATGTTTTTCTCCCAATGAAAAAATTACTTGAAGAGTTGAAATTGTCAACCGGTGTTTTCAAATTGATCGCGAGGCCCTCGCAGGCCGCGGCGGCGAGCGTTTCCCTCGCACCCCGCGGGCGAGCATCAACGGAAGTGGAAGAAGAAAACAGTCTGTTCGCATGGCTCCAATCTTTCGGCTGCACAGCCATGCGTGCATCGCACACCCCCGCCCCCTCCGGATGATGGAAAGCGTGGCCCTATGGTAATCGTAGACGTCATCGACGCCGTTTTTGGGGAGTCGGCCTGGTCCGGATTGGGCCGCTTGGGATAATTGTCTTCGTCGTTCTCTATGCCGTCCCCGTCCCGGGCCAACCTGGACACCGAGCCCGAGCGCCACGCCGCCTACACCCGCGAGTACCTGGGCTGGGGCGTGTTCGCGCTGATGCCGTTGGCGTGAGGGCGCCATCGGTCTGCTCACGATTTCGATTTCGATTTCGACTAAAGCAAAAATCCGGACCTGAAGAGATTCCAGGCAAAAAGAATGAACACCCGGTGTTCTAGGGGCAGGAACAGGGGGCGGTGGTGGCGCTGTCGCAGGTGCGCCACTCGTCGGGGATGGCCGGCGGGCCCGACGAGAAATCTGCGTACGAGTGCACCGTGAACGCGTAGACGCGACGCGGGCCGTCGACCGGTTCCACCGAGAAGAAGCGTTCTCTCTCGGCCCAACCGTCGAATTCGTTCTCCCCTTCGAAGTACGTCAGGTACGGCTCCGGGGTGAGACAAAGGCCCGTGGTCTGCGGCTCCCAGCCCGTGCAGGCGCCCTGGTCGTCGATGACGCCGACGCGCACCGGCCCGGCCCAGTAGCAGTACGACGCCTCGCAGGCGGTCCGGTCGGTCAGGCCGCCGCATGCCACGATCGGGCCGTCACACAGGTTGAAGATGTCCCCCTCGCAGGCCTCCCAACCGTCGGCCCAGTGGGCGTTCCCGAACACAATGAATTCGTAGCAGCCGTCGGGCAGATCCCGACAGACCGCGCTCATCATGTTGTTGACGCTCTCGCCCGCCAGGATGCACGCCGGGTGCCGCTCGGCGGCCACGCAGACCGCGCCGTCCATGATGGCCCGACTGACGTGCACGAAGGTGCAGCCCTTCTTCTCGCAGGCGGCTTCGTCGGTGAGAGCCTCGCAGTCCGCCGCGGTCAGTTCGTCCTCGCACCCGGCGGGCAACCACGTCAGCAGGATGATCAGTAGCAACAGTCGTGTTCGCATGGCGCCTCACTTTCGGCACAACGTCCAAGCGTGCATAGCACGAGCGGGTGAGGAGTCAATTGAAATTGAAGTCGAAATATCAGGCCGCAGGTCTGTATCTAGTGAACTTGGACAGGGGTAAATTGGTTTGCAGTACTTCCGATGCCAAGTTGCCCATCGTCGTTATCACCCCAGCACCAGGATGCACCATCGGTTGTAAGCCCGCAGGAATAAGCAAAACCAACACTCACTTTGGTCCAGTTGGTGCCAATTCCGACCTGCACGGGGAATGATTGGTCGGTCACGTTGCCGATGCCGAGTCTCCCCATGGCACTAGCTCCCCAGCACCACAAGGTTCCATCAGTTTTTCGACCACAGGTGTGCCTATCACCAGAATTGGCCTCACTCCAGTTCGTGCCGGTGCCGACCTGAACCGGGGAGCTCTGGCGCAGGGTGTTACCAATACCGAGTTGACCACTTGAATTATATCCCCAGCACCACAACGTGCCATCGGTTCTCCATCCGCACGAATGATTGCCCCCGGGACTCACCGCGCTCCAGTTCGTGCCCACACCTACCTGAACAGGGGAATTCTGGTCA
>CALKWH010000216.1 GCA_938004375.1 uncultured Pseudomonadota bacterium | reverse complement strand
CAGTCTGACCAGTCTGACCAGTCTGACCAGTCTGACCAGTCTGACCAGTCTGACCAGTCTGACCTGTAAGGGACCGGATCGTCCTTCTTCTTCTAGTACTAATTTGTACGATGAAATTCTAACTTACGGATTCGCCGGAGCCGGAGCAGGCGCAGGAGCCGGCGCAGGCGCGGGCGCAGGAGCCGGCGCAGGCGCAGGAGCCGGAGCGGGCGCAGGGGCCGGAGCGGGCGCAGGCGCGGGTTCGGTGGCTGCAGGGTCCGTCGCCGGAGCGGGCTCGGTGGCCGGGGCCGGCGCGGGCTCGGTGGCTGCAGGCTCCGTCGCCGGGGCGGGCTCGGTGGCCGGGGCCGGAACGGCGGTGCCGTCGGTCGTCGGGGCGGCCGGAACGGCGGTGGCGTCGGTCGTGGCGCCGCCCAGCTCTTCATCGATGAGCTGGTGCACCGTCGGCGCGTCCTTGGAGGCGCGCTTGAGCCGCTCGGACCCGGTGCGCGAGGACGACCACGACAGCACCAGCGAGAAGATCATGAAGAAGGTGGCCAGGATGGTGGTCAGCCGGGTCATGAAGTTGCCCGCGCCGGTGGACGTGAACATGCTCTGCGACGCGGAGCCGCCGAACGCGACGCCCATGCCGCCGCCCTTGCCGGCCTGCAGCAGGACCACCAGGATCAGCAGCAGACAGAGGATGATGTAGAGAACGTGAATGACAGCAAATACCCATTCCATGGAGCAGGTACCTCCTTAAGGGCACCCCTTCTACCGCAATTCAAGTCGAAAGGAAAGCAGGAAAAGGGGCGCGTGCCTGCAAAAAAAATGCGCCTCCCGGAGTTCACCCGGTCCCTGAAATTTTCATGACCAATTCATGACGCGACGTGTCAAGATTTTTGAAATAATTCACTTTTCACACACCACCCGTTTTGTTACATTCACCGCGCGGCGGCTTGGTGTGGCCGAAGACAAAAATGCCGCTGAAGGAAAGGCCGGTTCGATTCCCTGAAGATGCAAGCGCGTACAGCTTCTTCCCGCTCCCTGAGGGCTCTGGTCCTGATCCTGGCACTGGCCGGGACCCGTACGGCCGCCGCCAATCCGGTGGACCTGTTCGGCGCCGGCGCGCCCACCGCGGGCGCGGGCGACGCGGCGACCGCCACCTGCGAAGGCGCGGAATGTTTGTACTTCAATCCCGGCTTTTTGGCCCTGGGGGGCCGGCCCCGCCTGATGGCCGGCGTCACCGGCCAGATCGCCTCCCTCTCGACCCCGCAGGGCAACGTGGGCATCGCCGATCCCTTTTATTCCCACGTGGGCGCCTCGGTGCTGCCCCCGTTCGGCGGGTTCCTCAAGGACCGGCTGTGGGTGGGGCTGTACCTGGCCGCCCCCAGCCGCGAGATTTCCTGGGTCCGCCTGCACACGCCGACCGAGCCATTCTATCCATATTATGAGAACCGCAGCCAGCGGCTGCTGATCATCCCGGGGTTGTCCCTGCGCCTCCTCGACAGCCCGACCCTCGGACAGTGGGCCCTCGGGCTGGGTGTGAATTATTTCGCCGGCCTCGACGGCGGCATGGTCGGCGCCGAGGGCGCCACCCGCGCCATGGAGGCCCGCGTGGCCTTCGAGCTCAAGGGGTTGTTCGGCCTCAACGCCGGTCTGGCCTGGCGTCGCGGCCCGTGGTCCGCCGGCGTCACCTATCGCCAGGCCTTCGGCGTGGACTTCCATACGGTGGCGTTCAACCATGTGGCCGGCACCGACATCGACATGGAGCTCACCGCCGTCGGCCTGTACTCCCCGCACACCTTCCAGTGGGGCGGCGCGTACCGGGTCGGGAGCACGGTCTTCTCCCTGGACGTCGTCGAGCAGCTCTGGTCGTTCTACGACGGCCCCTACGTCACCCTGCGCAGCCAGATGCCCATGGTCGGCGAGCTCTCGGGCGTGATCCCGTACAACCGCTTCCGCAACACGCTGGGCTTCCGGGCCGGCGTCTCCCACGGCCTCTCCGGGCGCCTGACCCTGCGCGGCGGGCTGGGCTTCGACCCCTCGTTCGTGGCCACGGCCCAGACCGGGGTCACCAACCTGCTCGACGCCCACAAGCTCACCTTCTCCGGCGGCGTCTCCTGGAACCTGAGCCGCGCGTTCACGCTCCACGCCTTCGCCCGCCTCCAACTCCTGCTGCCGGTGACGCACCGCAAGAAGATCACCGAGCTCGCCTGTTCGGCCGAGGTTCCCGTGGAGCGGGCCGATCACCTGCTCGACGAGTGGCCCTGCGATCCCGACAAGCCCGAGACCGCCGGCTTCCAGACCTCGAATCCGGGGTACCCGTCTGTGACCGCGTCGGGCTTCGTGTTCATGTCCGGGCTCACCCTGGAGGTGCTCCCGTGAGGTCCGTGCTGCGCGCCCTGGTGCTGGTCCTCGCCCTCGTCGCGGCCGCCGGTCCCGCCGCCGCCCAGGCGCCCCAGGACCTCTTCGGCCTGGACACCCGCGGGCAGGGCACCGCCGGGGCCTCCCTGGTGACCGAGCCCGGCGGGTGGGCGGCCGCCCTGCACAACCCCGCGGGGCTGGGCGAGCTCACCCGGATGCACCTGGGCTGGGCGTACGGCTACGGCCACTTCGGCCTCCTGCAGGTGAACGCCCAGGACGCCGGCGTCCTCGACGCCCGGGGCGTGGATCTGGGGCTGGCGGTGCCGCTCGCCCGATTCTGGAAGAAACTCCCGTTCCCGGCGGGCGTCGGCCTCTCCCTGCACCTCCCCGACCAGTTCGTGGTGCGCATGCAGGCGATCCCGGCCTCGGAGCCCCGGTTCATCCTGCTGGACAACTACCCCCACCGGCTCGAGACGGCCCTCTCCCTGGGCGCGGCCCCGTGGAAGTTCCTCCAGGTCGGCTTCGGGCTGCAGATGATGGTCCACCTCCAGGGCGACGACCTGCGGGTGGGCATCGGCGCGCGCTCGGGCCGCAAGTTCGGCGAGATGATGATCGACACCACCATCCCGTACGGCGTGGTGCCCCAGGGCGGCGTGATCCTGCGCGGGACCTTCCTGCCCGGCGCCCTTTCCGGCCTGCGCCTGGGCCTGTTCTGGCGCGAGGCCTACACCCTGCGCGTCAAGATGAACATCGTCGCGGACGTGGACATCACCGGCGTCGTCTCGGGGGACACGATCCTGTTCCTCAAGATGATCGACCACTTCACGCCCCGAAAGATCTCGCTGGGCGCCGCCTTCAACCTGCCCGGGCGCCTCGACCTCTACGCAGGGCTGGACTTCATGCAGTGGTCGGCCTTCGACGGCGGGATCTCCGAGTACCGCATGCGCCTGGACTTCGGCATCAACCCGCCGCTGGTCGAGATCCACTACCCCGACGACCACTTCCGCGACGTGTCCGTCCCCCGCGCCGGGCTCACGCTCCACGCCGGCCCGGTCTCGTTCTCGGCCGGCTACGCCTTCATGCCCTCCCCGGTGCCCGCCCAGGAGGGCCTCGCCACCCTCATGGACAACGACCGCCACGTGCTCGGCCTGGGCCTGGGCGTGAAGCTCGCCGAGGGCTTCTCCCTGTGGCCGCACCCGCTCCGCCTGCAGTCGGCTTTCCAATACCACCAGCTGGAGGATCGCACCGAGCACAAGACCAGCGCCACCTGGCCCGCGGTGAACCACCGCGGCTCGCTGATCCACTTCACGCTGGGCTTCGAGACGGAGTTCTGACGATGCGCCGCGCGTTCCTCCCTCTCCTCGTCCTTCTCGCCCTGGCCCCGGTCGCGGCCTGCACCCTGGGCCCCCAGGAGGTCTACTCGGGCGTGGGCGTCGTGACCGGCGTCGCCCCCTTCGAGGAGAAGGGCCCCCTCGAGGTCTGCGTGGCCACCCACCGCATCGCCCCGCCCGGCGGCGCCCTCGGCGGCTTCTGCCAGAAGCTCGACGCCCCGGTCCTTGCGGACTGCTCCACCGACGCCGACTGCCAGGGCCGCGAGGGCTGCGTGTGCGGCAAGTGCACGGTGAAGTACTGCACCCGCAGCGACGAGTGCCCCGACGACATGACCTGCGACTTCCAGAACTCCCGGTGCGTGCTCAAATGCCGCAGCGACTGCGACTGCCCCGGTCCCAACGGCCGCTGCGACCTGGGGATCTGCCAGCAGATGTGCATCATCGACGGCGAGTGCCAGGCCGGCGAACTGTGCTCGGTCAACCGCGCCCGCTGCATCACCGCGCCCTGCGGCATCGACAGCGACTGCTTCCCCGACGAGGAGTGCGTGATCCAGGTCGAGCCGCGCCTGCTCAAGGAACCCTCCCCCCTCGAGGGCGCCGACGGCATCCTCTATCTCTTCCTCGAGATGAACCAGGGCGCCTTCGAGCGTTCGGTCATCTTCCGCGCCACCTCGAACGACGGCATCATCTGGCACATGACCCCGCCCGCGCCGGTGCTCGAGTCCTCGGCTACGGACAACTATCACATCGGGGCCCCCACCGTGATCCTCCTCGAGGGGCGCTACGTGATGTACTTCGAGGTCAACCGGGGCGCCTCCATCGGCCGCGCGGTGAGCGAGGACGGCCGGCGCTGGACCCGCGACGCGGCGCCGGTGCTGGTCCCCGAGGCCGGCGAGCTCGCGCTCAGGGCCCCGGCCGCGGTCCGCGACCCCGTGACCGGCCGCGTGCGGCTGTACTACGAGGTCGGCGACGGCGTCCAGATCCGCACCGTGGTGTCCGCCGACGCCCAGGGCGCCTCCTTCGCGGGCGCCGAGCGCCGCACCGTGCTCTTTCCCCACCAGTTGATCGACCCCGTGCTGTGGCGGGCGGTGTCCCGGGTCCACTCGCCTTTCGTCCTCGTGGAGGGCGACGGCGCGGGCGGCACCCTCTACAAGCTCTGGGTGTCGGCCTACGGCTTCGAGTCCGGCATCGCCGAGAGCTTCGGCACCATCGACCAGGTGCGCGCCAACCTGTCCATCGGCTACCTCGTCTCCCGCGACGGCGAGAACTTCGAGCGGTTCGCCTTCAACCCGGTGTTCGATCGCGTGGCGCCCAACTCCTTCGTCAACCACGAGTCCGAGGCCTCCCCGGCCATCGTGCGCCGCGGCCAGCGGACCTTCCTCTTCTACGGCATCGCCGACGCCGACTCCACCACCTGGACCAACCTGGGCTGGGCGGTGAACCCCCCGCGCCACGACTACCCCACGCATTTGCAGCCGTAACCTGGCAACCGGGGGACCGGGAACACGGACCGGCGACCGGGGACGGTCGCTTAGCGGAATCGCAACGCGATTCCGCCGGCCGCACGGACAACGGACAGCCACGGACGAACACAGACTGGCACGGACGAACACGGACTGCGGCCGGGAACACGGACGACACTGACGGGACACACGGATAGTTCTCGCCCGTGTCTTCGTGTTCTGGCGACCGTCCCGGTCGCCGTCCGTACGGCCGTCCGTGGCGGATACCATGATGGGTGGTTGGGCGTTTTGAAGAGCGGGTG
>CALKWH010000215.1 GCA_938004375.1 uncultured Pseudomonadota bacterium | reverse complement strand
GATCGTATTCGGTGACTGGAGTTCAGACGTGTGCTCTTCCGATCTCAGACTCGTTCGCCTTGGTCACCTCCGGGGACTACGAGCGGTTCCGCATGGTCGACGGCGTCCGGTACAGCCACATCGTGGATCCGCGCACCGGGGAGCCTGCCCGGGGGGCCGTGGGGGTCACCGTCGTGGGCCCCGAGGGCCTGATCGCCGACGCGCTGGCCACCGCGCTGTTTGTGCTGGGTCACGAAGAAGGCCGGAAAGTTCTCGTGCATTTTCCCGGTTACGAGGCGTTATGGCTCGACGAGGCCGAGCGGGCGACCGCCTCGGCGGGCTTCTGGGGCTTGTGGGAACCCTGACCGGCGCCTCAGGGGACCCCGTGCAGCCCAATATTATGGGTGGAAGTTTCCCGGGGATGTGCTATATTTTCTCCGCTTTTTTCACGGGCCCCGAGTCCTGAGTCACCGGAGTGAGGATGATGACAAATCATAATTTTCTAAACCGAATCCTGGCCGCCTTCCTGTTCCTGTCTTTCTTCCAGGCCTCCGTAGCGATGGCCCAGGCCGACGTGCCGCCCTGGCGCCGCAGCGGCACCAAGGTCAAGGTGAAGATCGAGTCCGTGCCCGTCGGCGCGCAGGTCTATATCGAAGACAAAAAATGGGGGGTCGTCGGCACCACCCCGACGGACTACATCCGGCTGCCCCGCAACAATTCGTACAAGGTCATCCTGACGCACCCGGACATGGAGGACTTCGAGACCACCATCCAGCTCACGACCAAGTACACGAACAAGTTCAACTACACCATGGTCCGCAAGATCCACCCCGGCGTGCTCGAGTTCAAGGACTCGGGCACCGGTGGCTCCATCGGCGCGACCATCAAGATCGACGGTGAGATCAAGGGGACGCTGCCGGCGTCGATCACGCTGCCGCCGGGCAAATACCAGATCCTCATCGAGAAGGAGGGCTACAACTCCTTCACCGACATGCTCACCATCGAGGAGAAGTCCACGCGGACCATGATGATCAATCTCGTGAAGATCGAGGAGCCCAAGGGGCGCCTGCTGGTCACCGCCGACATGGACAACGCCGACGTCGAGATCGACAAGGAGAGCAAGGGCCGCACGCCCGTGCTCCTCGAGATGAAGCCGGGCAACTACCTCGTGGTCGTCAAATACCAGGAGTACAAGTACCAGCAGATCGTCGAGATCAAGGCCAACGAGACCGCCAAGGTGCTCGCCACCCTCAAGCCCAAGGAAGTCGAGACCCCCATGGGCATGCTCACGGTCATCTGCACCACGCCGGGCGCCGAGGTCTGGATCAACGGCGAGAAGAAGGGCCTCGTGCCCCAGACCCAGCTCAAGCTGCCCGTGGGCCAGCACTTCGTCGAGGTCAAGAAGGCCGGCTTCACCACCGCCCAGCGGACCGTCGTGATCAAGGCCGCCGAGACCGTCCTCGAGAACTTCGAGCTCACCGCGATCCCCAAGACCCAGCCGATGGGACAATTGAAGATCACCACCGAGACCGACGCGAAGATCCTCATCGACAACCAGTTCAAGGGCAAGGGCGCCTTCTCCAGCGACGCCTTCCCGGCCGGCTCCTATCAGGTGTTCATCGAGAAGCCCGGCTACAAGAAGGTCCAGCGCGTGATCGAGGTGAAGGAGGGGCAGCCCACCAACCTCCACATCCCGCTGGAGCGCGCCGGCTCCATCAAGGTCATCTCCAACGTCCCCGGGGCCCGCGTCATCATCGACAACCAGGACGTCGGCAAGGTCCCCCTGCTCGAGCACGAGCTGCCCGTGGGCACCTACCGCCTCGAGGTCATCGCCAAGGGCTACCGCCCGTACACGCAGACCATCCGCATTGAGGGCGGCACCTCCGAGCCCATCACCTTCAACATCAACCTGCTGACCCTGGGCCTCACCCCCGACGAGGTGGCGGCCATGAAGAGCTCGCTGTCGGCCTATGGCGCCAAGGTCATCCCGCCTTTGTCCTTCACGGCCTCGGCGGGCATCGACTGGCCCTACTGGTTCGACTCCCGCCTGATGGTCGGCATCTGGCAGCAGGGCAGCCTGGGCCTCGACGGCGGCGCCACGTTCCGCACGTACTTCAACATGACTGAGTTCCTGTTCAACCTGCGCGGCCAGCTCTTCTCGGGCGGCCCCCTCACCGCCGGCGTGTTCACCGAGATCGGCGGCGGCATGGGCACCCAGGAGCGCACCAACTTCACCTGGAACATCGGCGGCTCCGGCACGCTGTCCTTCCGCGAGAAGGTGAACCTGTCGATCAACGCCTATTTCAACATCTATCGCGATCGCTTCTGCCTGGGTTCCGAGCCCACCGGCGACGATCCGCGCTCCGAGCCCTCCTTCTGCACCTCCCGCGCCGGCGAGGAAGATCAGCAGGTCCAGGGCTGGAAGGGCCACAGCCTGCGCGACCCGTACTGGGGCGTGCGCTTCATGTTCGACGCCGTGGTGGAGTGGGCGCTGGACGCCCGCTACAGCGTGTACGCCCGCCTGCACTGGGCGGCCATCCCGCTCAAGCCCTCGGACACCGTGTACCGTCCCGCCTACATGGATTTCTACAATTCCACCATGATGCCCAAGAACGACACGCTTTTCTACGGCGGCGCCGGCTTCATGTGGAAGTTCTAGCCAGGGAAACGCAGCATCGCATGAAAAAATCCTTCTCGACCATCTTCGTCTCCGTCGTGCTCTTCGCTGCCGGGGTCGCCGCCTGCGAGCGCCATCAGGCCGCCCCCGCGCCCCTCACGCCCGCCGCCTGCGACCCCTACTGCGAGCGCGTCACCGCCTGCACCGACACCACGGTCAAGCTCATGGCCGGACGCCGCGCCGCCGCCGCCGGCGAGGGCGGGGCGCCCGACCAACTCAAGGACAAACGCGCCTGCCTGGCCAACTGCAGCAGTCAGTTGAACCCCGACGACGCGACCAAGTACCCGACGTCGTACAAATTTTCGCAGATCATCCTGCGAGGGCAGATGTCCTGCCTCGAACACCAGGACTGCCGGGCCTTCACGGTGTGCCGCCAGGCCCAGCTCGCGCGCTCCATCGCCGAATATCCGATGGATCCCACCGACGCCCGCCGCTGCGACGAGACCTGCAACCTGGTGAGCCAGTGCGCGGCGGAGTTGGTGCCCCGTGTCTATTTAGCCGAGTATGAAAAAATGCCCCTCGACCAGCGGGCGGAGCTGGTCCGCCAACACGGCGACCGGGACCGTTGTCTGCAGTCCTGTCGCTTCGCCAGCATCAAGTTCCGGTTGGACAAACGGAAACTGACCACCACGGTCGATGACAACTGGATCGACCTGCAACCGTTCATGCAATGCCTGGCCTACCCCGAGTGCAAGGCGTTCACCCAGTGCGTGATCTCCCAGTCGTCCGCACCCTTCTGACACGGATTCCCCCTATGGCCGATTTCGTTCACCTGCATCTGCACTCCCAGTACAGCCTGCTCGACGGCGCCATCCATCTTAAAAAATTGTTTCCCGCCATCAAATCCATGGGCATGGACTCCGTGGCGCTCACCGACCACGGCTACATGTACGGCACCCTGGATTTCTATCTTCGGGCACTGGGCGAAAAAATACACCCTGTGCTGGGCTGCGAGACCTACGTCGCCCGCGGGAGCCGTCTGCAGAAAGAGAACCGGGACAACTATCACCTTGTGCTGCTGGCAAAGAACCAGCGGGGGCTGGCGAACCTGCAGTACCTGGTCTCCATGGCCAGCCTCGACGGGTTCTACTACTCCCCGCGCATCGATCACGACCTGCTGCGCGAGCACAGCGCGGGCCTGATCGGGCTCTCGGCCTGCCTCGGCGGCGAGATCCCGCGCACCTACTTCGCCTCGGGCTACGACGCCGCCCGCGACATGGCGCGCAAGTACGCGGGCACCTTCGAGAGATCGGAAGAGCGTCGTGTAGGGAAAGAGTGTAGATCTCGGGGGTCG
>CALKWH010000214.1 GCA_938004375.1 uncultured Pseudomonadota bacterium | reverse complement strand
CACGGGAGCGGGGTCACGGTGGTACCGGGGGCGTTCCCTGGGGCCTGCTACAGCCCGCCGCCCTCGATCTTCGGGGTGGCGACCACCACGTCGCCCTCGCCCAGGGCGGTGGAGGGCCCGGCGCCCAGGCCGTTGACGCTCAGCGAGTGGCCGCCGTAGGGCACGCCGGCCTTGTCCAGGGCCTCCTGGACCGTCGAGCCCGTCGGGATCTCGACCTGCGTCGCGCACGAGCCCAAGCGCAGCACCTTGCACAGCATCGCGAACCTCCTTGTGGGGGTGGGAATGGGGTGGAACAGCCGCGGACGGGCTCCCTCGCGGAGCGAGGCTCTCCGTCCACTGTCCTTATACCGATATATCAGTCAAAATAGCGGCTTATCGGTGTCTCCAACCCTTGTGACGTCCGTTTTACCCCACCAACTTGACCCGCCCGCACGGCGCCGGCGTCGCTGGAGCGCCCTTCCGACGCTGGCAGCCGGATGTTTCACCATGCGACGACACGAACACCCCGTAAGTCCTGAACTACTGCCTACGGACGGCGCCTCCCGTTGACAGCCGCCTACCCGTGATTATGGTAACTCCCGATGCGGCCCCCGCTCGGTCGAGGGGGGGCCTGCTCATTGGCATGTTGGGATCCGAACCCTTGGCCTTGCCTTAGAGAAGTCGGGCTACAATGGATCGGCGCTGGTGCCACCCCCCCCCCCGGGAGGGACCGCGGGCACTCCGTCGGCCCTGCCCATGATGAAAGCCGTCAAATAACGCAACAAGATTGAATAAATAGGCCATTCAAAGGACCGGCGAACCATTTCGTCCGGGTGCGCAACGCGGCGATGCTGGCGCGTGCACACCGGGCCCCCGCGTCGCCGGCTACGGCCATGATGATGAAGGGCAACATGAACATGGGGACGCCCGTCGCGGTACCGGGCGCCCTCCAGCCCATGATGAACGTCAACGACAAACAATAAGGCAAGGAAAGTCAGGCAGATACATGGGCCGGGGTGGAGCACAAGTCCCAACAAGGGATTGGTGCGCCCACTTCCTGTGCGATGCCTGGCGAGCCTCCAGTGGGGTCCGCGTGCGCGCTCTGGGAGCGGGCCGCCGTGAACGACTGGAGGAAAAGGAGATGTTCGACCCCGACACCATGTCCGTCCGTGAGTTCTGCCAGCTCGGCAAGTTCAGCTACACCAAGGCCATGCGACTCGTCTGGGCCAAGGCCGTGCCCAGCGTCCGCATCGGGCGCCAGATCAGGCTGCTGCGCTCCGACGTCGAGCGCATGCTCCAGGCCTGCCGCACCGCCGCAGACCCCTCGAAGGCGCTGCCGGGGGCCCTCAGCGAGCAGGACCTGGCCAACCTGGTGACCCCGTCCGCGAAGAAGGCGCCCTCCCGGGCCATCCCGAAGTCCCAGAGGTCGGTCAAGCAGCGGGGGGTGGCGTGATGAAGACGCACGACACCCTGCACATCGACGACATCCTGAAGGTGCCCCAGGGCCCGACCGCGAACGACTCGGAGCCCGTGGACACGACCGCCACGCCCGGCGACACGGCCGGCGGGGTCATCACGCACGACACGGGCACGCCGGATGCGGAGTCCGAGACCCCGTCCCCGAAGCGCCGCGGGGGCCGCAGGAAGGCGGAGCCCGCGGACGCCATCCCGCCGGAGCCCGGCGCGGTGAAGCAGAAGAGCCGCAGCCCGCGCAAGGCCAAGGCCACCAACCAGGTGCCCTCGTCCGACGGCGCCGGCGACTACCCGGTGACCTCCACCCTCGAGCCCCCGGACCCCCAGGTGGGCAGCCTGCAGGACGTGCTGGGCTTCGGCGGCCCGCCGGCGGTCTCGGGCGCGATCATCCTCACGCCCATCCGCATGAAGGTCGGGGACCGGATCTTCGTCCGGTGCTTCACCGACGCGATGTTCAGCGCCAAGGTGCACTGGGTGGAGCGCCCGGACCGGCAGGACCGCGCCGACGTGGTCTGCCTCGGCGAGGGCTGCCCGCTCTGCGCGGCCGGCAACCGGGTCAAGGTCAAGTACGGCGTGCCGGTCGTGTACCTGGACGAGTCCCGGCTGGCGCTGCTGACGTTCACGGCGACGCCGGGCAAGATGGAGGTGCCGCTGAACAGCGTGCCGGAGGCGCTCAGGACCGCCATGGCCCACGGCCTGGACAAGGTGGTGCTGTCGCTGCACCGCGCCGGGATGTTCGAGTACCGGCACCACGTGCACACCGTCCCGCCGCCCGCGGACGCGGACTCCCGGACGGCCATCAACTACGGCAACGACCTGATCCGCGACTACAAGGAGGCCGCCGACAAGGGGCTGGTGTCCGTCCAGCTGGGGCTGCGCCTGACCCGCCAGCAGATCCTGGAGCGCTTCCCCGAGGTCGGCCAGGCCGCCGCGCTGCAGGGCGTCTTCGGCAACAACGTCCCCGCAGACCAGACCGAGGCGCTGGCCCGCCTGTTCGGCAAGGCCGGCGACGACGTCCCCGTCCCCGACGACAAGGAGGACAACGAGCCGTGACGACCCCGCACGACGCGCCCGAGGGCGTCGTGCTGTTCCGTCAGGAGCGCCTCGCACCCGGGGCGCTCCTGGCGGAGCTGGTCGCGGCACCCGCTCGCAAGATGTACCTGCGCCTCCCTGCCGGCCTGGGCAAGTCCTACGCGCTGGCCGGCCTGGTGGCCCATGCCCCGGTGTACGACGCCTTCGAGCGCGTCGTGCTGCTGGTAGACCAGAACCGCACCCTGAACGAGTACATCCCCCGTCTGCAGAGGGAACTTCCACCCGCCATCCTGGGGGCCGCGGTCTTCCTGGCGCCCCGCCCCCGTGGGCGGTGCGGCGACCTCGACGAGCACTGGTGCCGCCTGGAGTCCTCCGGCTGCAGCGCCCTGGCCCGTACGACGCTCTGCCCGGACTGCCCCCACCACGACGCCTGCCCCTGGCTGGACCAGGCCGACGGCCGGCGTCTCCTGCACGCCCGCCTGGTCGTGGGCGTCCAGGCATACGCCAGGCTGTACGGCGAGCTGCTGGCGCCGCTGCCCGGCGGCCGTCGCACGCTGCTGCTCCTGGACGAGGTCGCGGCCGTGTCCGAGCCGAAGACCCGGTTCATCACGGGC
>CALKWH010000213.1 GCA_938004375.1 uncultured Pseudomonadota bacterium | reverse complement strand
TTTCATGTGTAAATGATCCGTAGACCCCCGAGATCTACACTCTTTCCCTACACGACGCTCTTCCGATCTCAGCCGTCGTTGAGGTTGCAGGCCTCGTCCTCGACCGGCAAAGTCACGCAGGTGTGGTCCTCGCCGCAGCGCAGCCCCGGCGCGCACTCGTAGGAGAAATCGCACGCCGCCCCGGCCGCGACCGTGCCTTCGTAGAGCCCGGACACGGCGTCGTCGTAGGCGCCCGCGACGAAGCGGTCCGCCGGCGGGCTGTCGCAGTCGGTGCCGTAGTAGGCGAGGTGCGCCTCCCAGACGGCCTGGAGGCGGTCCAGGCGCAAGGTGGTGTGCTCGGGGGCGAGCCCGTCGATGAGGCGTGCCTTCTCGGCCTCGACGCAGGCCTCGTGGGATTCGTAGGTCGTCGCCAGGAACGTCCAGCGGTCGTCTTCGGCGGTGCAGCACACCTCGTCCATGCTGCAGTGCCAGTCGGCCAGATCGGCGGCGAACGCTTCCAGGCGCGGATCCACTTCGTCGGGGCCTTCCTGCGTCGCGCCGTCTTCGCACGCGGCCATGAGCATCGACAACATGGACAGAAACACGATGAAACGAATCTTCATGGGAACCTCCTGAACCTTCGGTTTATGGTCGGGGCCGGCTCGTGCCGGCGTTTCGACAATCTCCCCGAAGAACGGCCCCCCTTCAATAAGTATTTCCGGCGAGGCTTTTTCTCCTTGATCTTTCGCGCCCGTCCGGTAGCGTCGTTCCAGCCCTTCTCACCGGGCGGAAACGGCAGGCGCGAGATGACCCCCTTCGACGCCACGCGGGCGCTCTCCCGCGAGCTTCTTGAATTTTTATCCTACGTCCCCGACGTCCCCGAGAGCGCCGTCACCGACACCCTGCTGTGGCGGTGGCGCGCGCTGGATCCGCGGTTCCGGTTCGCGCACGTCGGGCGCCTGTTGCGCGAGGCCGGCCAGGACGCCCCCGCGCCCGGGTTGACCCTGGCGCTGTGGATCCTGGGAAAACGCACCCACCTGCCGCTGGTGCTCCTCGCCCGGCGCTTCACCCGGACCTGGGACCACTACGTCAGCCGCCTGGCGGCCCCCGACGGCACCCGCCAGCAGTTGATCACCCTGACGGCCACGGCCGAGGCCCGCCGCGCGGTCCCGTTCGTGCTGCTGTACAGCCTGCCCGACCCCGGGACCCGCACCGTCTGCGGCCAGACCGAGGCCGCCTCCTCCGGCGTCTTCCTGCTCGGCGCGGACGAGGCCGCCGCCTTCGCCGCCGGGGAGCGCGCCTCCCGCGTGCAGAAGAACCGCCTGCTGGCGCGCTGCGACCCCTTCCAGTGTCTGTTCTGCAACGGCAGTCCCGCTGCCGCCGGGGGCTGCGCCGACGCCCTGGTGTGCCTCTCGCCTCGCATGCAGGGCCTGACCCGGCGCCCCAACCGCGGGCTCCCAGCCGCCGTGCGCCAGCTCGCCGCCGGCACGACGCCCCCTTCCCTCTCCGATTGGCGGAACTTCCACGCCATGGGCGTCTACGATTTGTCGGACATCGACTGGTAACTCCGAAGCGAGCTCACTTCGGGACCGGGAAGCCGCGCTTGCGCATGAGGGGGGCCACGGTGGGCTCCTTGCCGCGGAACCTGCGGTAGCCGTCGGCCGGGTCGACGGTGTTGCCCACCGAGAGGACGTTCTCGCGAAAGCGCCTGGCCACCGCCTTGTCCATGGGCCCCTGCCCTTCGAGGAAGGCGTCGAAGCCGTCGGCGGTGAGGACGTCGGCCCAAAGGTAACTGTAGTAGCCGGCCGAGTAGGCGTCGCTCGAGAAGATGTGCGCGAAATGCGGAGTGCGGTGCCGCATGACGAGCTCGGACGGCATGCCCAGCGCCTTCAGGGTGTCGCGCTCGAAGGCGGCCGGGTCGATGGAATCCTGCGTGGACAGGTGCAGTTTCAGGTCCACGTACGCGCTCGCGAGGTATTCGACGGTGAAGTATCCCTGGTTGAAGGTGGCGGCCCGCTCGAGCTTCTTCACCAGCTCGTCGGGGATGGGCTTGCCCGTCTCCACGTGCAGGGCGAAGCGGCCGAGCACGCCCGGGGTGGGCAGCCAGTGCTCGAGGATCTGGGACGGGAGCTCGACGTAGTCGCGGTACACCTGGGTGCCGGCCAGGGACGGGTAGCGGGCCTCGGACAACAACCCGTGCAGGGCGTGGCCGAACTCGTGGAACAAGGTGGTGGCGTCGGTCCACGAGACCAGGACGGGCTCCCCTTCCTTGCCCTTCAGGAAGTTGCAGTTGTTGGACACGACGGGGAGCACCGGGCGGTCGAAGCCCTCGTGCAGGCGGTAGATCGGAAGAGCGTCGTGTAGGGAAAGAGTGTAGATCTCGGTGG